>CALQQQ010000165.1 GCA_943332745.1 Opitutus sp. GAS368
CTTGTTGCTCGTTCGGGCTGGCAGGACGGCCCAGTGCCTGGATGAAGAGGCTGTCGATTTTGAGGCTATCGCTTTGCTTGGTGTCCAGGCGAGCGGACCAGCTTCTAGCGGTCTCGATGACGAAGGGGTCGTTAAGCAACGTCAGCGACTGGGCCGGGACGTTCGTGGCGTCACGTCGTCCCAGCGTCGTGAAGGGCTTGGGGCCGTCGAAGGTCGTGATGAGGGGGTGGAGGGAGTTGCGGCGGATGGTCAGGTAGACGCTGCGCCGCGTTTGCTCTCTGGAGCCGGCCATGGCGTTGTCGCCCGGCCCGTACATTCGTTCGTTCAGTCGGCCGGAAAGGACGATGAGCGTATCGCGCAGGGGCTCGCCGTCCAAGCGGCGTATCCGCATGTGGGCAAGTAGGCCATTCGTGGGGTCCTTGGCCTGAGCCGTGGCCGAGGGGACGCTGTCTCGCTGAAAGGCTTCCGTGAGGAGTAGGGCGCGCACGAGGCCCTTCACCGACCAATTCTCTTGGATGAACTGCCTAGAGAGATGGTCGAGGAGTTCCGGGTGGGAAGGGTGATCCCCGAGGCGTCCGAAATTATCGACGGTACCGACCAGTCCGCGCCCGAAGACATAGTGCCAGAGTCGATTGACCATCACGCGTGAGGTGAGGGGGTTGTCCGCCGTGGCGATTTTATCGGCGAGTTCGAGGCGGCCGCTGCCCGTGGTCACGAAGGCTTTCGTGTCGAAGGCCTCCAAGTAGCGACGTGGAATTACCGCGGCAGGTTTCTTATTATCACCGCGGACGAAGAGGGGCTGATTGAAGTTATCGGCTTCGACCACGCCAGGGGTGCGACGGAGTTCAGGAATGGCGGCTTCGAGTCGGCGATATTCGGTGGCGAGCTTGGCCGCTTCGGAATTCGCGTCGGTCGGTAAGAGGTCGAACTTCACGCAGGCGTTGAGGAGATTGAGCTGATCGGCAGTGGCTTGGCCTTTACCCCAATCCTTGGCGGCCGTCTGCACGGCTTTCGTCAGGTCTTGGATGTGCGCTTCGGCGGAGCTGGGGGTCGGAAGGTTTGCGAGGGCTTCGGTCAGCGTCGGTGCCGCGGGAAGCTTCAGCGCCGATTCATTATGGAAGGCCACCTGTTGGATGCCGAACCACGCGCGGTTGCTGGCGCTTTTATTCTTGGGATCCGAATTTGCGCGGCGCGTGATGTCGTCCGGTACGGTCAGTTCGATATAAGCATACGAGCCACGGCGATAGGCCGTGCTCAGGCGAATCCAACGAGGTTGATCGCCCGAGACTTCGGTCTGGGGAAAGATGCTCGAAGCGCCCCCTTGTCCGATGGGGTAGTTGTCCGTGATCAGTCGTAGGTGGGCGCCGCCGCCACCGATCACGCGGACGCTGATGTAATCCGTGTCCACCTTGAAGCGGGGCGAGGTGAGCATTGCGCTGTGCTTGTTCGAGAGTAGATTGCCGTAAGTGCCGGCGGGAAGTAGGGCACGTATGGGTCTGCTGCCTTCAGTTTCGACCATGAAGTCTCCCGGTTGATCGGTCGTGAAGCCGTTGCCTTGACGGAACCATGCGGCGGAATCTTTGCCCGTTAGGTCCCATACATAGCTGGACGGTGTGACGGCGGGCTTAGTGAGGGTGAGTTTAGCCCAGGCACTCTCGATTTTCCCTTTCGAGGCTTCTCGTAGCTTAGTCCACGCGTGGAGCGGGTGCTCCTGGTTACTGGTAGCCTGTTCGAAGGAAGTGAGCGCATCGCCGTGCGCCGCAGTCAAGCGCTTGAGCTCGGCCTGCACCATGGTCAGCTGGGTCCGATAGTTATTACGTTCAGATTCTTCAGCGGGAGTTAGCTTGCGGGCGAGGTCCTGGATTTTTCCACGGAAAATGCCGGCGCGGAAGGAGGCGCCGACCTGTTGGGCGGAAAGGGCTGAAGTGTAGAGCCGCGCTTCTTCGATTTCACCTTTTAAGAACGAGCGGCCGCCACCGGTATGCCGACGACCCAAGAGCAGGCGGGCTTTACCTACGCCGAATTCACGGAGGGTAGCTTGTTCCCCCTCGGGGACGTAGCTCGTGCCGTAGGGCTGGCCATTGCGGTAAAGCGTGATGCGGTTCGCCGCGTCGGTGACCAGTGCGAGGTGAATGAGTTCGTTGGGTTTGGCATTCTCTGCGGGTCCGCCGAAATCCCGCGTGCGCTTACCGTTATCGCTGCCGGCCATCCACTGCTTAGGTTGGCGCTCGGCAAAGACGATGGAGTCGAAGACGCCACCGCCGAGGGATTCCACGGTGACTACGCCGCCGCCCGACTGGTCGAGGGAGGTAAGGGCGACCCAAGCTTCTAAGGTCTTAGCGTTGAGGTCTTGAGCCAATGGAGCCGTGCTGGCGAACGCGGTATCGCCGTTGAGGATGAGCCGGCCATTCCGGATCACAGCGCCATCCTCTAGCTTCACCGGTAGCTTACCGGTCAGGTCTTTGCCGTCTTGCTCGAAGGTCCACCAAGACGAGGGCGTTGGGCCGTTGGAGGTTGCCCCGGCCTGGAGGCGGGTGCGGAATTCCAGCGAGGAGAGGGCTTCTTCCGCCGCTTGTTCCTTGCCCTTTAGTGCGCGGTATTCGGCGGCGGCAGTTTCGATGGTGGCGAGGTTGCCGGCCAGCGATTGGGCACTGGCAGACCACTCCTTCGCCAAGGCCGTACGCAGGGCTGATTTCGTCGCGATGAGTTCCTTGCGGTTCGCGTTCAGCCGGTCTGGGGAATCGATGGTTACTTGCGCCGGGCGGGTGGAAGCGAAGATTCCGTACAGGGCATAGAAGTCAGCTTGGCTGATGGCGTCGAACTTGTGGTCGTGACAGCGGGCGCAGGAGACGGTGAGCCCAAGGAAGGTCTTGGTGACGACGTCAATCTGGTTGTCCACGTTCTTGACCTGTTCGTCGGCCGTATCCAGCGGCTGGAAACCATGTTCAATCAAACGGAAGTGACCGGGTCCAATGACGGATTCGTTGACACCTTCCTTGGCGTCGACTCGCGGCTTTTTCAGGAGATCGCCCGCGAGCTGCTCGCGTACGAACTGGTCGTAGGGGACGTCGGCATTGAACGCGCGAATGAGGTAGTCGCGATAACGCCACGCCTGGACGATCTCTGGATCGCCTTCGCTGCCGCTGGAATCGGCGTAGCGCACGAGGTCCATCCAGTGGCGGGCAAAATGTTCGCCGTAACGAGGTGAGGCCAGTAGTCGGTCGACGACCTTGGCGAAAGCGTCGGGTGAGGCATCGGCTTCAAAGGCAGCGATCTCGGCAGGCGAAGGGGGTAGGCCCGTCAACACATAGGTTGCGCGGCGGAGGAGGGTCGCCTTGTTGGCTTTGGCAGCGGGTGTGATGCCGGCGGCCGCAATCTTGGTGTCCAGGAAGCGGTCGATGGCACTGACGGATTTTCCGGCAGGGACGGAAGGCGAGGTGATCGGCTGGAAGCTCCACCAGTTTTTGCGGACCAGTAAGAGGTCGGACCACGCCGGGGTGATTGAGTCGACCGGTGCCTTGGTGCGCGGGTCCGGAGCGCCTCGGTTAATCCATTCCGCAAAGTCCGCGATGATCTGCGCATCGAGCTTCGTGCGCTTCTTGGGCATCTGCAGGGTCTCATGGCTATGATCCATGGACTGGATCAGGACACTCTTCTTGGCGTTGCCTGGGATGATGGCGGCGCCTTCTTCGCCGCCTTTGAGCAGACCGTCGCGATAATCGAGGCGCAGGTCCCCTTTCTGTTTCTTGGCGTCGTGGCATTCGTAGCATTCCGCCACGAGTACCGGACGGATCTTCGACTCGAAGAACTCCAGGTCCGCCGGCTTGAGGTCGGCGGCGAGGGCGGTGGTCAGGGAAAGACCTAGCCAGGTCAGGATGCGGAGAGTCGAGGCCAAGGGGGTGGGGTGCCTTGGTTATCGCCATCGGCTGATGGCATGCAAAGGCCTAAATAGGAC
>CALQQQ010000166.1 GCA_943332745.1 Opitutus sp. GAS368
CAAGGATGGCCAGCATTGGTCATTGTACCGCCGTACGCTTGCCAAACTCGCTGGCGAGGGGGAGAGCGATCATGGCGCGGTCGTCGCCGCCTTGCGCGCTTCCACCGTTGAGCTCCTTGCAGCGGAAGTGCCAGCGGACGAAGTCGAAGCCCACTTTACGACGATGCCGCAGGGGTACTACCTGCATGCCGCGCCGGAGGACGCCGCCCATCACCTGCGGATGATTCATCGCCTCATCGCCTCGGTATCCGAGGCCGATGCCGAGGTCTCCTTGCGCCCAATCGTGGAATGGCATGACGACATTGGTTCTGGCCAGTCGCTCGTCACGGTCGTGACTTGGGATCGCGCGGGCCTTTTCAGCCGTATGGCAGGTGCCTTTGCCGTCGCGGGTATCAACATCGTCTCCTGTCGGGCTTTTTCGCGCGACGACGATGTCGCGATCGACTTCTTCAAGGTCGTGCTACCCGTCGGTAAGGAAGTCGCCTCCAAAGAGCGTTTCACCACGGCCTTGGCTAAATCCCTACTCGAAGGGACTGATTTAGTGGAAGATGTGGCCGCCGAAGAGCAGCGCGCCCTCATGACCGCCCCGCGTCGCAAGGCGTTCGTCCCGCTCGCAGCCAAGGTAGAGGTCTATTACGAGGTCGACCTGACCCGTACGGTGATCGAGATCCAGTGTAACGACCGGTTGGGCCTGCTCTTCCGAGTGGGCCGAACTATCCGCGAGGCTGGCTACGCCATCACCTTCGCGAATGTCGCGACCGAGCAGGGTTTCGCGATTGATACCTTCTACTTGACCCCGGAACGCGGCCTGACCCGCGAGCCGCACCCGCTGGAAGCCTTGGCCGAGGCCTTGCGTGGAGTCGTCTCCTGAGGTTTGTCCCACCTTGCTTCGGTCGGGGAATCAGCCAATCTCGTAGATCTCCTGCCATGAACAAGCTGACCACCCTCCTAAAGTCCGGCCTCATCGCCTGCGCCGCTTGCGGCCTGCTGCTTGCTGCCGACCTCAAGCCTTCCACCGAAAAGACCATGACCACTCCTCCTAAACTCGAGAAAGCCACCTTCGGGGCCGGCTGCTTCTGGGGCGTAGAATATCAATATGCCAAGATTCCCGGCGTCCATTCGGCCGAGAGCGGTTACGCTGGTGGCAAGACCTTGAATCCGACCTATGAGGATATCTGCGCCAAGGGTACCGGGCACGCCGAAGTCATCGAGGTGACCTTCGACCCAGCCAAGGTCTCCTATCGCACGCTGGTCGAGTATTTCTTCAAGATGCACAACCCGACGCAGGTCAATCGCCAGGGTCCGGATGTCGGCGATCAATATCGCTCCGTCATCTTCACGCATTCTCCCGAGCAGCAGAAGGTCGCTGATGACGTGAAGATCGGCCTGACGCTCGCCAAGACCTTCAGCCGTCCGATTGCCACCCAGATTGAGCCTGCTCCGAAGTTCTGGCGCGCGGAAGAATATCACCAGAAGTATTACCAGCTGCGGGGTAAGAAGCCCTATTGCCACCTGGTGCCTTTCGCGGAAGAGAAGTAAGTCGTGGCTGAACGGCGCCCTGGGTCGGATGACGCCCTGCCTGGCATGGGCCAGGGGGTGCCTGACTCCATTCCGGAGCGTCGCCGTCCGTTGGCTTCGCGGATGCGCCCACACAACCTCGCGGAGGTCGTCGGGCACGCCGGGCTGCTGGGCCCTGAGGCGTTACTGCCACGCCTAATCAAGGCCGACAACTTTGGATCGCTGCTTTTCTATGGCCCTCCCGGTTGCGGTAAGACCACCTTGGCCGAGGTTATTGCCGCCGAGACGCAATCCTTCGTGGTCCGCGTCAACGCCGTGCTTTCCGGTACGCCGGAGCTGCGCGAGATCTTGGCAGACGCCCGTCGCCAGCCTTCGCGTAAGACCGTCCTAGTGGTCGACGAGATTCATCGGTTCAATAAGGCCCAGCAGGATCTCTTGCTCCCTGACGTGGAAGCAGGCGTAGTGCGCCTCATCGGATGCACGACGCACAACCCTGGACTGTATGTCGTCCCCGCACTGCTCAGTCGTAGTCATCTCTTCCGGCTTGATCCGTTGTCGCCGCCAGAGATTACCACGTTCCTGGGGACGGCGCTCGCGGACAAGGAACGAGGCCTCGGTGCCCTTGGCGTCAAAGCCTCGGAGAAAGTCCTCCAACAGGTCGCCGAGATGGCTTCAGGCGACCTGCGGCGCGCGTTGAACTGCCTCGAGACCTTGGTGCTCTCCGCGCCTGCGCTCGGCAGTGTCACCGACGAAGCTGTGGCTTCCTTTGCCCGCGAGCGTCGGATCCGGTACGACGACGGCGGCGACGATCATTACGACACCGCTTCGGCTTTCATCAAATCCGTCCGCGGCGGCGATCCCGATGCCGCCCTGTATTGGCTCTTCCTGATGCTCGAAGGAGGGGAGGAGCCCCGCTTCATCGCCCGGCGCCTTGTTATCTGCGCCTCCGAGGATGTTGGCCTGGCAGATTCCCGCGCCCTAGGCGTGGCCACCGCGGCCTTCCAAGCGTGCGAGATGGTCGGCATGCCCGAGTGCGAATACGCCCTCGCGCATGCAACGCTCTTCTTGGCGCTCTCGCCGAAGAGCAACAGCACCACCGTGGCAATCTCTGAGGCCAAGGACGCCGTGCGCAATATGCCCCGTCAGGAAGTACCGCTGCACCTGAAGGATGCCCATAACAGCGTGAACAAGAGCCTCGGGAACGGCGGTACCTATCGTTATAGCCACGATTACCCGGAAGCCATCAGCGGGCAGGAATACCTGAGCCGTCCGCTTTCGCTTTATCATCCCGGTGACGCGGGTGCCGAGCCGCAGATCGCTGAACGTCTCGCTCGCTGGCGCGAGCTCAAAGTCGGCCTGAAGAAGAAGGACGGACGTCCGTGAGCAAGGTTGCGCCACGTCTGCCGTGGTTCGGCCCGGGTAAGTTCCCGCTCTACCTCGCGCCGATGGCCCGTCACACCGACGTGGCTTTCCGTCAGGTGTGCAAGGAGCAGGGTGCCGACGTGATGGTCACGGAGTTCGTGCAGTCCGAGGCTCTTATCCGCGATAACGTCAAAGCCTGGGAGATGGTCGATTTCACCGAAGCCCAGCGTCCGATGGGCGTCCAGATCTTCGGCGCCACGCCCGCCTCGATGGCCAAGGCCGCCCGTCTAGTCTGCGATCGGGTGAAGCCTGACTTCCTTGACCTCAATTTCGGCTGCCCCGCGCATAAGGTCATCGAACAGAATGCTGGCTCGGGGCTCCTGCGATGCACGCCGCTGCTCTATGATCTCGTGAAGGCCGTGAAGGATGCGATTCCGGATGTACCGCTTACTGCCAAGATGCGACTCGGTTGGGATCACGCCACCATCGTGGCCGTCGAGGTAGCCGGCCGTCTGCAGGAACTCGGCGTCGAGGCCTTGGCAGTCCACGGCCGTACTAAGGAGCAGGGATACTCCGGCGAAGCCCACTGGGGCTGGATTGCTCAGGTAGCTGCCGCGGTCGATATCCCTGTGATTGGTAATGGCGACGTGAAGGACGGAGCATCGGCTCTACTTAGACGTCGGGAGACTGGGGTCTCTGGATTGATGGTCGGCCGCGCCGCACTGGGTAACCCCTGGATTTTTGCCCAGATTAAGGCAGCGATGGAGGGCAGGGAAGGGTCTGCCGCCGAAATCGGCATGCAGCAGCGCTGGGATTGCATGATTCGCTTGGCCGAGCTCACGATCGAGGTGCATGCCTCGCGCCTTGGCACACGCGACGTCCGTTGGATGCTCGATCGCATGCATCCGCTGACGCATGGGCTGCCTGGCTCCCGAAAATTGCGCGACCGACTCCGTCACTGCCTGACCTTGGACGACCTGCGACGGCTCCGCGATGAGCACCTCGCGGAATCGGTGAAGTGAATTAAAACCCCTATTCGCAAGGTGACG
>CALQQQ010000167.1 GCA_943332745.1 Opitutus sp. GAS368
CCACTACATCGGTGGCAACGACTCCCAGGACACCGCCGCCAAGATCGACGCCCTCGCCAAGGAGCGCGGCTACGAACTCCGCGTCGTCGGCGTGCCGAAGACGATCGATAACGACCTTCCGCTCACCGACCACTGCCCGGGCTTTGGCTCTGTCGCTAAGCACATTGGCGTGACCATCCGTGAGACCGCCCTCGACAACGCCGCCATGGGCCAGAACGACTTCGTCTCCATTCTGGAAGTCATGGGCCGCAACGCCGGTTGGATCGCCGCCTCGTCCGTCCTCGCGCAGCGCCGCGACAAGGGCGAAGACAAGTCCGTTAAGAACACCCACTACAATAGCACCGCGCCGCACATCGTGCTGCTCCCAGAAGTCGCCTTCAATGCCGACAACTTCATCCGCCGCGTGGAAGAAGTCCTCAAGGCCAACGGTCACTGCTTCGTCGTGGTCTCTGAGGGCGTCCAGGACGCAACCGGCAACTACCTCGGTGCCGACACCTCCAGCACCGACGCTTTCGGCCACGCCGTCCTCGGCGGCGCTGGTGAATACCTTCGCACTCTCGTCGAATCCCGCTTTGATGGTGTGAAGGCCCGCTCCTCCAAGCTCGGCATCACCCAGCGCGCCGCTTCGCACAACGCTTCTAAGACCGACGTCGATGAAGCCGAACTCTGCGGTGGCGCCGCCGTCAAGGCCGCCCTCGAAGGTGAGTCCGGTAAGATGGTCATCCTGACCCGCTCCGAAAAGGAGAACTACGCCGTCCAAACCATGCTCGCCCCGCTCGACCAGATCGCCAACGGCGTGAAGGTCTTCCCGGAAAAGTGGATTGGCGAAGACAAGATGTCCATCCACCCGGACTTCGTGCGCTACGCGCTCCCCCTTATTCAGGGCGAAATGCAACTTCCTTTCGATCAGGGACTTCCGAAGTACGCCCAGCTCTCTGCGATTGCCGTTCAGCGTCGCCTCGAGAAGTACGTCACGGCCTAAGGTCAGCCTCTCGGGCTGTGAATAAAGACCCCCTTTCTAGGGGGTCTTTTTGTTTTAAAGGGGTTGCCTCGGCTTCTCGCTAAGTTAGTTTATCTACTCCCCACAGTCTCTATGAGTTCCTTTTTTAAGCACCTGGGAATGGTCGCCTTTGCGCTCCTCCCTCTCCTGTCCTCCGCTGCCTTACAGACCGGCAAGGTCCAGGTCGGCAAGACCAGTGGTGCAGTGACCATTATCGATGCCGATGCGCAGCGGAAGCCGCTCGCGACCGGTGCCGTCTTCCAGGAAGGCTCGCTCGTCGAGACCGGTATCAACTCCACGGCCGAACTCGTCTTCTCGAACGGCGCTTCCCTCGTCCTCACACCCAACACTCTGGTCCAGTTACGCACTTTCCGGCAGGTTCCTTCGGCGGCCATCATCGATCCCTATCGTCAGATCGATAAGGATCCAAGCCCGTCGGTGACTGAACTGGAAGTGCCGCGCGGTAAAATCATCGGCGAAGTCCGCAAGCTGAACGCGCTTTCCACCTTCACTGTCAAGACGCCCGCTGGCCTCGTCCGCATCCGTGGCACGGTCTTCTCGATCGAGTATCGCGTCGCTGCCAACGGAATGGGCAAGATTACCGTCGACTGCGTGCGCGGCTCCGTCGAGACGACGGTGTATAGCTCTAACGCCGGCCCCGTTTCCGTCGAGCCGGGCATGCAAATGTCCAGCAATGTCGCTTCCGCCGCCCTCGTGAACGCGATCGCCCAGGCCGCCAACGCGGAGTCGGGTGCGCCTCGCCCCCCGGCCCCCGCCCCGGAGATTCTCGCCGCGCTTTCTAAGCCCGTCCGGATTGTTGCTTACCCCATTCCGGCCGAAGACCTGCAGATCGTGGCCGCCATCCTCGCCGCTAACACCACGTTACCCGCCGAAGTCGCCACGACCATCGGTGCGATGGCCGCGACCGCTCCCTCCCGGGCCCAGATTTTCGCTGGCGGCTCCGATGAGCCGTCCAAGGGCTTCGGTTCCGTCATCTCCGATCGCCAGCCCAGCGACGACGTCGCGAAGGTCGGCAAGAAGAATGCCCCGAACGGTCCTGCCACCACTAGCAATGGCGGTAGCACTTCGCTTGACGAGACGCTCAGGAAGCTCGGCGAGAACGTCGATCGCTCCGTGGAGAGCCAGCAGGTTTTCTCCACGAACCCCGGAGGTTGAGGTCTCCGCTTAGGACTCCGCAAGGCCCGGCTTTCGCCGGGCCTTTTTCATGTCCCGATCTTTTCTCCTCTCGCTTTGGACGCCCGCTCGGGCATCTTGGGGGCGCATGCCAATCGCGGGTAGATTCATCACGTTCGAAGGAGGGGAAGGCGCGGGCAAGTCCACGCAGCTGACCCGTCTCGCGGAGCGTCTTCGTGTCACCGGCGAGATGGTCCTGAGCCTGCGCGAGCCTGGCGGCACCCCGTTCGGCGAGAAGATGCGCGACGTCCTCAAGCAGCCTGGCTCGGTTATCCGGCCGGCCGCGGAAGCCTTGCTGTTCGCGGCCTGCCGCGCGCAGCTCGTCGCCGACGTCATCACGCCGGCGCTCGCCGCCGGTCAGGTCGTGCTCTGCGATCGTTTCATCGATTCCACCGTCGCTTATCAGGCGGGCGGCCGTGGGCTCGACCGCGATCTCATCGAGTCCGCTAACCGGCTGGCGTGCGGTTCGCTGCGCCCCGATCTGACCATCCTGCTCGACCTCGATCCAGCGAGCGGCCTGGGCCGGGCTTCCGTCCGCGACCATGGTCAGGCCGATCGATTTGAAGTCCTCGGCGCCGGCTTCCATCAGCAGGTCCGTTCCGTCTACCACGCGCTTGCGAAGGAAGAGCCCGCGCGTTTCTTTGTCGTCGACGCCTCCCGCCCCGCCGAAACCATCGCCGAGGAGATCTGGTATGAAATTACCCGCCGCTTCCGCTGACCCCGCCGACCTGCCGGTCCTGAAGGTACTCCGCCGCGCCCGCGCCGAAGGCCGGATGCCGCATGCGGTTTTACTCACCGGCGCCGATGGCGCCTTGCTCGCCGGCGTGGCCGAGCAGCTGGCCTCCTTGCATCTCGATGAGGCCGACCCGTTGTCGCACCCAGATTGCCGGGTGCTGCGGCCGGCGAAGAAATCACGTCGCATCGGCATCGACAATACCCTCGAGGTGGTCGCCGCGCTCCGCCTCTCGTCCTTGACGCCGCGGCGCGTGGTCATCGTCAACGAGCCGGACCGCTTTTTTTCCGAGTCGGCCAACGCCTTCCTGAAGACGCTCGAGGAGCCTCCGCCCGGCACCCTGATTATCCTCCAGACCACGAACTACTATCGTGTACTACCGACGATTCTCAGTCGGTGTATGCGTTTCCACGTCGCGGGCGACGCCCCGGGGCTCAATGACCCCTCTTGGCTCGACTGGCAGCGTGAGATGGAGCGCCTGCTCACGCGTATGGTCAAGGGACCGGCATCGCCGACCGCCCGCGTTTCCGAAGTCTTCATCCCGCTCTACGCCCTCTGCGCTCGCTTCGAGGTCCTGCTCGAGCTTTTCGTCGACGAGGCCCTGAAGGCGGCGCCGCCGCCGCCCCCGACCGACGAAGACGAGGACGACGCTGAACTGGCCTACGAGGAGTCTGTGCGCCGCGGCGTACGCGCCCGTATGTTGGTCTCGGTCGAGGAGAAGTTGCGCCTGATCGGCCGGTCGCACCCGGGCTGCGCGGAGCAGGTCGCTTTATCCGTCGGCTACCTCGAGGACGCCCGCCGCCGGATGGAGCTCAACTATCAGGTCTTGGCGGCCTTCGAGCAGTTCCTGCTCCGCACATTGCGCGCCTTCGCGCTCCGCCCCCGTGAGGCGTAACTTCCTCGGTTTTGCGGAGTTACACTCCTGAGATGGCCCAGGAAGAGCCCACGCTCCCGGACGACGAGGACGACAATCGGCTGATGGCGCTTGTCGCCC
>CALQQQ010000168.1 GCA_943332745.1 Opitutus sp. GAS368
CGACACAAACCATGGCTCGCGAAATCGTTATCATTGAATGCACCGAAGCCCGCAAGGAGGGCAAGCGCCCTTCCCGTTACATGACCACCCGTAACAAGAAGCTTTCCCAAGAGAAGGTAGAGCTCAAGAAGTACAACCCCTCCCTGCGCCGTCACACGCTGCATAAGGAGATCAAGGGCTAAGCTCCTTTCCTCTCTAAGCCAGAAGGGCCGGCCGCAGTGTTGCGAGCCGGCCCTTCTGTTTGGCGAGGTGGACGAGGTGGCTTAGGCCGCTTTGGTGGAACGGCGGAGGAGGCGCCAGCGGGCCCGGTGGTGGCGGGTCCAGTCAATCAGCGCGCGCTCGAAGCCGATGTCGCGTCCGGCCTTCTCGGACTCGATCCACTTGTGGCGGAGGATCTCCTCACGCTCAGCCAAGAATTCAGCATACAGGGACGAACGGGACGCCAGATCGGCGTCGGTCTTCGGCTCCTCATGCAGGTCACTCATTCTTAGTTCGGAGATTGGGGGAAATATGACGAACTTGCAAGCCGTAGGCAACGGCCTGGTTACGCGGTCTTTTCTAGGCCCTGGAGCACCGTCAGGCCCACGGAACGGAAGATTCGGGCTGGATTGCTGTCCGGGTGGCTGATGACGACGGGGATGCCGTGGTCTCCGCCTTGGCGAATCGTCTGATCGAGGGGGACCTCGCCCAGGAGGATCGTCTGCAAGGCCGTGGCGACCTTCAGGCCGCCACCCTGGCCGAATAGGTATTGGCGGGAGCCGTCGGTGCCTTCCAGGAAACTCATATTCTCGGCTACGCCGAGGATGGGTACCCCGACTTTTTCGAACATCGCCGCGCCGCGGAGGGCGACCGCGACCGCTGCCGTCTGCGGGGTGGTCACGATGATCGCGCCGCTGAGGGCCATCGCTTGAGCAATGGAAAGCTGGGCGTCGCCCGTGCCCGGGGGTAGGTCGATCAGGAGGACGTCGAGTTCGCCCCAGCGGACGTTGGTGGCGAACTGGGAAATGGTCTTCATGATCATCGGGCCACGCCAGACCACGGGGGCGTCGGCGTCGATCAGGAGGCCCATAGACATGACCTTCACGCCGAAGTTCTCGAGGGGGATGAGCGTATCGCCGTCGAGGAGGGGGCGGGCGTTGACGCCGATCATCAGCGGGACCGACGGGCCGTAGATATCGCAGTCCATCAGCCCGACCCTGCCCGGGCGGCCTTGGTCGGAGAGGGCGCGGGCCAGGGCGCAAGCGAGGTTGACCGCGAAGGTGGACTTACCGACGCCGCCTTTACCGCTGGCGACGGCGATGATGTGCTTCACCTTGCCCACGCCGGCATCGGCGGGGAGCTTGGTCGGTGCGACCGGGGCGCCGGCCGCGGGCGGCGCGCCCTTCGGGACCGTGACCGTGATGGCGATTTCGGGGGAGTGGGCGCCGAGGGCCTTCAGGGCGGCTTCGATTTCGGCATAGAGCTTCTTGGGGACTTCGGGGTCAGCGCTCGTGACCGCCAGACCGATGCTCACCTTGCCTTCGAGGGTGACCTCGATGCCCTTCACTAGCCCGAAAGAGACGATGTCGCGGCTGTAGCCCGGATAGCGGATCTGGCCGAGGGCCTTCTGGACGGATTCCTTATCGAGTGACATCAGCGGGATTGAACTCCCCGCCCAACCTAGGTCAAACTGCTAACCTCAAAACTAATCCGCTCGATGCGCCTCCTTGCCCTTTTCGCCGTTCTCTTCATCTCTCCGCTCTTCGGTCAGGGCAATGTCGTCGTCAATGACGACATCGCCGCGCAGGCTCGCCGCGGTCTCGTCTCAGTGGCGGTGGTCTCGGACGACCCCACGCTCGGTAGTCTGGTGCAGTTCGCCCTTTCGACGCACGGTGCGATTCAAATCTCCCCGGGTTCTTCCGTCAAGGTGCGCCTCGGTCGGACCGGCCTCAGCGCCGTCGTCGCCTGCGACAACGCCGGCTACGCCTTCACCACCAACGTCGAGGCGAAGGACGAGGATCAACTGGCCTTAAAGGTCGCCGATGCCGCGCTCGTCGGCCTCGGTCGCCGCTGGCAACTCAAGCCGCTGTTCGCCGACACCAAGGTGGCCTTCGTCTCCCGCTTCACTGGCTACGCCGAGATCTACGTCACCAACCTCGCGCGCTCCAAGACGCTTCGCCTGACGAACTACCGCAACACTTCGATCGGGCCTCGCTGGTCTGCCGACGGCTCGCGCGTTTTCTTTATCTCTTCCTTCCGCTCTAATTGGCCGGAAATCTTCTCGACCAACGGCATGGGCGAGGCCGCCAAGGTAATCACTAACGTCCGCGGTGCCTTGGGTGCGGCGAGCAGCGGCCCCGACGGGCGCATCGCCTTCGCTTCGTCAAATAAGGGTACGATGGACATCTTCGTCGCTGGCCCGCAAGGACAGGCGCCGGTGCGCGTCATCAAGGCGCCTAGCATGGAATGGGTGAATACAGATCCCTCTTGGTCGCCGGATGGCGAGCGTTTCGCGCTGACCGCCGGCCCGACTGGTCGTCCGGGCATCTACCTCGCCAGCTCCGCCGGCGGCGCCTTGCGCGCCGTCTCCACTGGACATAGCTACAGCACCGAGCCGCGCTGGAACCCGGTCGTCCCCAATCAACTTGTCTTTACCTATCAGGAGGGGCGGCTTCGCCTCGGGGTCATCGACATCGCCGCTGGCACTGTCACTTCCATTGAAACTCCGAGCCCGTCGCCCCTCGCGCATGCCTCGTGGTGCGCCGACGGCCGTCACTTGGTCGCCACCCAAGGGAGTTGGCTGGCCATCGTGGACAGTGTGACCGGCAAGGTCACGCGTCTCACGCCATCGACGTTGGGCGACTGTTCGCAGCCAGATTGCTGGACGCGCCGCGCAAACTGAGCGGCAGGCTCACTTCGCGGCTGGCTTGGTTCTTTCGAGGCGCATCTGTTCGCGCTCGCGCTGGCGGATGTCGGCCTGTTCGCGAAGGGAACCGCGGAGCCTATGCAAGGCGTCCTTCGCGTTGCCTTGTTCCTTGATGAAGAAACCGACGAGCTTATCGAGCTGGGCAGAGGCGGGGTTCTCCGCGAGGCCGGTCTGTACGCCGAGGAATAGCCCCAGCGCCAGGGCGACGCTGGCCGTTAGTCGGTGCCGGCCGATTTCGCGGCGCAGGGTGATCTCCTTGAGCGCAATGGCTTGCTCCGCCTGCACCTGCGTCAGCCCTTCCACGGTCACCGCATCGGCGAGCCCGTAGGCGATGAGCCGTTTACGGGTGGCGGGTCCGATACGCACCGCCGCAAGTTTTTCTTCGTCGGCGGTCGAGACAGGTTTCGTCCATTGAACTTTCAGGCCGGGTCGGAACTGGAAATATTGGGAAAGGGGCGTCCAATCCTGGGCGCCGACGGCAGCGCAGGGCGTCTCGGCGGTCACCGTGCCTGCGGCGATTAATGCCGTGACTTCAGCTTCGGTTAGCGGACCACGGATTTCTTGGCCGAGCAGGAGATTGAAGTGACGCATAAGGCGGGCCGATCCAGCTTCGGTTCATCCCAAGTCTGTTCGCCATCGATGGTTACGCAAGCGGAATGGGGTCGGCGATACCCTTTGCAAAGCGACGCAAAAGCCTCTTTGCTGGGAATCGCTCGATGGCTAATCCAGGCATCAATCAATCGCAGAAGCAGGTCCAAGGACTCGTCCTGACGCCGCAGCTACGCCAGTCGCTCCGCATCCTTCAGGTGCCGGCGGCTGAGCTCTTGCGCGAGATCTCTGAAGAGATGGCGGCGAACCCGTTGCTCGAGGAAGTCGAGCCGGTCGGCAACGAGAGCCTGGATGCGCCAGCCCCCTCCGACTCGGCGGAAGAGGAAGGACCACGCGAACTTTCCCTTGGCGATGATGACTTCGACGCGTTGAAACGCATGAAGGAAGATTGGGACGAGAGCTATTA
>CALQQQ010000169.1 GCA_943332745.1 Opitutus sp. GAS368
CACCCCCTGTTTCCTCGGCAACCGGCTGGCAACGTGGCTTCTGGTGCCTGATGGGGACGCAATTTCAGAATGCTTTTAGCGACAATGCGCTCAAGCAGCTGATCATCCTTGTGCTCCTGGCCAGCGCTGCCGCGTCCGCGGGGGAAGCTGAGCAGGATCGGATGGTCTCCTTGGTGACGGCCGTCTTCTCCGCGCCTTTCATCCTCTTCGCGATGTTGGGGGGCTGGCTGGCGGATCGTAACAGCAAGCAGCGCATGATGGTCTACGTGAAGGCAGCGGAGATGGGCATCATGGCGTTTGCTGGAGTCGCCTTGGCTCTTGAAAGCCTGCCACTGAAGTTAGGTGCCATCTTCTTGATGGGCTGTCACAGTGCCATCTTCGCGCCGTCTAAGTACGGTATCCTGCCGGAAATCCTACCCCACGAGAAGTTATCTTGGGGTAATGGTATCCTTGAGCTGCTGACTTTCCTCGGTGTGATCCTCGGGACGGTGGCCGCCGGAATCTTCTCTGATGCCTTCAAGGGGCGCGAGTGGATTGCCGGCCCGATTCTCGTGGCAGTCGCCTTCGGCGGCTGGTTGCTCAGCCGACAAGTCACGCCCGTTCCCGCGGCCGATCCGACCTGCCCGGTCCGTATTAATCCCGTCACCGATCTCTGGCGTCAGCTCCTAATCATGAAGCAGGATCGGGATCTCTGGCGCGCGTGCTGGGGTAACACCGGCTTCTATTTCATCTCGGCCTTGGTGATGATGAACGTGGTGGTCTTTGGGAAGAGCGTCCTCCATCTGACCGGCACCCAGAACAGCATGATGAACGTGTGGTTGGCCCTCGGTATCGGCATCGGGAGCGTCGTCGCCGGTTACGCTTCACGCGGTCATATCGAATATCGCCTCGTCCCGCTTGGCGCGCTTGGCTTGGCCCTGAGTACCGTGCCGATGGGGATGGAGGGTGTCACGGCTGATACGTTCCGCATCTGCATGGCCACCTTGGGCTTCTCCGCCGGCCTATTCATCGTCCCCGTCGTCTCCGTGATCCAGCATCGTCCTTCGCCGGAGAGCAAAGGTGCGGTGCAGGGCAGCGTGAGTAGCCTGAGCTTCCTCGGGATTATGGCCGCCGCCGGCGTCCAATGGGTCTCCCGCGAGACCTTCCACATCACCTCTGGCCAGGTTTTCTGGGTGTGCGGGGCCTCGGCGATTATCTGCGGCGCCTATGCGGCGATTTCCCGGGGCAGATTCATCAAGGCCGAGTAGGTTCAGGCGCTTCTTAATCTTGGATTAAGGGCGGTTAGGGTAGAATATGGGACCAGCACCGATGCGCCTCCTGATTGTCGAAGACGAAGCCCCCCTGCGGAACGGACTGCTTAAGCTGCTCCGAGAAGAGGGCTATGCCGCGGATGGCGCCGCCAATGGCGAGGAAGGCCTCCGCAAGGCGATGCAGTGTGATTACGACGCCATCGTGCTCGATTACCTCATGCCGATCATGGACGGCCGTGAGATGCTCCGCCGCCTCCGCCATACCAAGCGTACGCCCGTCATGATGCTCACCGCGCGCAACTCGGTCGACGATCGCGTGGCCGGTCTCGACCTCGGTGCTGACGACTACGTCTCAAAGCCTTTCGTCCAGCAGGAGCTCCTTGCCCGTCTTCGTGCCCTGGTGCGTCGTAACCATAGTTCGGCCGCCGCGGTGATTTCCTTGGGCGACGTCGTCATCGACACGACCGCCCGCCGCGTGACCAAGGCCGGTAAGGACGAGCCCGTCACTGGCCGGGAATACGGACTCTTGGAATACCTCGCCCATCGTCGCGGAGCCGTGGTGCCTCGCTCCGAGCTCTACGAGCATCTCTTCGACGAGAACGAGGATACGCTTTCGAACCTCCTGGAAGTGCACGTCTGTAACCTGCGCCGCAAGTTGGGTGCAGACCTCATCAAGACGCGGCGGGGATTGGGTTATGTCATCGAGTCGGCCCCCAAGGCTCCGAGTCAGCCATGATTTTTCATTCCATTCGCTGGCGGATTTTGGCTTGGAACTTCGGCCTGCTCGCGGCGACGGCTTCGGTGCTCCTCGTGGCGTTCTATCGCCATGAGAAGCAGGCCCGAGTCCAGGAGCTTGATTTACGCCTCCGCCAGGAGATGACCCGTGGGATGGGGGCGATCAACGAGGTGGTCCCGGGCCTGGGCGGCCCGCGTGGACCCGCCATCCGTCAGAATGGTAAGGCCGCTCCACGTGGCGACAGCCAGGAACAGCGCGCGACGAAGGCGCGGCAGGCTTTGAGTGAAATTGTAGATACCGGGGTTTGGGTTCAGGCAGTCGACCTCACGGGCAAGTCTCTCTACCGTTCGCCGAATGCTCCGGAGGATCCGGCGCTCAGCACCCAAGCCTTGGCCGAACTGGAGACGAACTCGGAGGATGGTCCAGCACGACCGCAGGACCTGATGGTCTCGCTGCCCGGTCATCGCGTGCTCCTGCATCGCCCGCCTGGTCGCAACCTCGTCATGTTCGGAAGTCCTACCACGCAACTCGACATAACTTTGCGGACCTTAGCCCAGAGTCTGACGCTCGCCGGTTTCGCCGTCGTGTTCATCGGCTGCGGCATCGGCTGGGTGCTGGCTGGCCGGTCGCTCAAGCCCATCGACCGCATCGCCGCGGATGCCGAAGGTATCGCCGCCGGCGACTTCGGCCGGAAGATCGACGTCGAAGATACCGAGAGCGAGCTCGGTCGCCTCGCCGTGGTACTCAACGACACCTTCGGTAAGATGAACGCTGCCCGCGAACATATGGCGCAGTTTACCGCTGATGCCTCGCACGAACTGCGCACCCCGCTCACGGTCATCCTTTCGGATAGCCAAGGCGCCTTGCGTCAGGAGCGCACGCCCGAGGAATATCGCGCCACGCTCGAGACCATCAAACAGTCGGCGCTGCGGATGAAATCGATCTCCGACGCCTTGCTTGAGCTCGCCCAGGGCGATGCCGGCCGACCCGTCGCGCAGGACCCCTGCGACCTCGCGGACCTCGCTGACGAATCCGTCGCCATACTCGGACGCGTCGCCCGCGAGCATGGCGCTAAGCTCGTTGCGCAGCTCGAAGGCGCGCCGGTCGTCGGCGACGCTGGCCGTCTCGGACGCGTTATCCTCAATCTTTCCATCAACGCCATCCTGCACAATGACGCTGGTGTCACCGTGACCGTGACGACCGGTGTGTACGAAGGTTTCTCGGAGTTGCGCGTGGCCGACGATGGCCGCGGCATCGCGCCGGAGAGCCTTGGTCATATCTTCGAGCGATTCCGTCGCATTGACGCTTCTCGCTCCCGGCACACCGGCGGCGCCGGCCTCGGTCTCGCAATCGTCAAGCAGACCGTCGAAGCCCATGGCGGTACCATTGCCGTGACCAGCGAGGTCGGCAAGGGAACTGTCTTTGTCGTCCGTCTGCCGAAGGCCTGATTAGACCGTCGCCAGGACTCGCTGCTTGATCTCCGCGATGGGCATCGCGTTGAGCAGGACGGGCGAGAGGCGGTTCTCGTTGATCAGCGGGAGGGCCGTGAGGCGTTCGCTGAGCACGAGGTTTCGATTGGCGGCGACTTCGTCGACGCGATCCACCGGCGTGAAGCGCGGGGTGGATTTAAGGACCTCTGGGTTGGTGCGGATCAGGTCGCCAATGGCCAGGACGACCTCGGCGAAGCGGTCGAGCTCGTCCTTGGTGTAGGATTCCGTCGGCTCGATCATCAGGCCGAAGACCTCGGGGAAGGCGACGGTCGGTGCGTGGAAGCCGAAATCGAGGAAGAGTTTACCGACGCGACCGATGATACTTGCCCGCGGGATGCCGGAGGCCTCGATGCGTTTGAAGTCTTCTTCCGTGAGCGTAAGGATGAACTCGTGCATGCGAGGCACGCCATCGGCCGCTGCGGGGAGTGA
>CALQQQ010000170.1 GCA_943332745.1 Opitutus sp. GAS368
ATAGTCGTCCTTGGTGCTCCAGATGGCCCACTGGTCCCAGGTCGCGAACGCGGCCATGCCGATGAGCAGCAGGCCGAGGCCGCGCGTCGTGCCGTCGAGTTTGGACTGGGCTTCCGCGGACATCAGAACCGGGGCACCGCGGCCAGCAGCGTCTTCGTGTAGGCCTGCTGCGGATTGCCGAGAATCTCAGCCGGGGTGCCTTGTTCGACGATTTCCCCCTTGGACATCACGAGGATGTGGTCGCTGACATGTTCGACGACGGCGAGGTCATGGGCGATAAAGAGGTAGGTGAGGCCAAGCTGTTCCTGTAGGTCCTGGAGGAGGTTCACGACCTCGGCTTGGACGGAAACATCGAGCGCCGAGACGGGCTCGTCGCAGATGATGAGCTCCGGCTGCACGGCGAGGGCACGTGCGATGCCGATGCGCTGGCGCTGACCGCCGGAGAATTCGTGCGGGTGGCGGCGCAGGTGTTCGGCGGGGAGCTGGACGCTGCGGAGGAGCTCGGCGCAACGTGCCTCGCGGTCATCGCGCGTCATCTGCGGGAAGTGGATCTCGAGCGGCTCGGAGAGGATACTCAGGATGTCGGCGCGAGGGTTGAGCGAATTGTACGGATCCTGGAAGATCATCTGGATCTGCTTGCGCCATGGGAGGAAGTCCGAGTTCGAGAGGACGCCGATATCCTGCCCGTGGTAGAGAATCTTGCCGGCAGTCAGCGGGGCGAGCTTCACAATGGCGCGGCCAGTCGTCGTCTTACCTGAACCGGATTCGCCGACCAGTCCGACCGTCTTTCCTTTCGGCACGACGAAGGAGATGCCGTCCACCGCCTTCTTGGGGTCGGCTTTCTGAAAGAACCAGTTGGCCCGGCCAGGGTAGTGGACGGAAAGGTCGCTGACTTCGAGAAGGTTGTCGCTCATCGGGAGACCTTAAGTTCGTCGGACAGGGTAGTGAGGCGGCGGCGGCGCTGACCGAGGCGCGGGATGCAGGCGATAAGTGCCTTGGTGTAGGGGTGCGACTGCGTCCGCATGATCTGTTCGACTGGGCCGGACTCGACGATGTGTCCTTTCCACATCACCGCGACTTTGTCGGCGAAGTTCGCGATGATGCCGAAATTGTGAGTGATGAGGACGATGCTCATACCGCGCTCGCGACGGAGGCGGGCGAGAAGGTCCATGATTTCCTTTTGAATGGTCACGTCGAGCGCGGTGGTCGGCTCGTCGGCCACGAGGATCTGCGGGTTGCAGGCGAGCGCCATGGCGATCATCGCGCGTTGCTGCATGCCGCCGGAGAGTTCGTGAGGGTATTGGTTCGCGACACGTTCGGGGTCGTTGATGTGGACCTCAGCGAGGGAGCGGATGACCTCAGCCTTGACGTCTTTGATTTCGGGGCGGTGCAGCGAGACGGCTTCGCCAATCTGGAAACCGATGGTATAGACCGGATTGAGGGACGTACCGGGCTCCTGGAAGATGTAGGCGATCGAGCCCCCGCGGACCTTGCTGAGTTTATCCTCAGGCAGTCCCAGCAACTCAACGCCGGCTAGTTTGACGGATCCCGAGAGGGTGCAGGAGGGTTCGGGCGGAAGTAGGCGGGTGAGGGCGAGGGCTGAGACCGATTTGCCGGAGCCGGATTCGCCGACAACCGCGAGAACTTCGCCAGCGGCGAGTTCGTAGCTGACGCCTTGGGCGGCGACGGTCTCGCGGTCACCCGTGCGGAAGGTGACGCTGAGGTCCTGGACTTTCAGGAGAGGCTCGGCTGACATGGTCGGCAACATAGGTTGGGCAAGCGGTAAGGGGAAGGAAGAACGACGGTCATTCGGTCCGCCAGCGGTCTTCGATGACGGTCTTCGGCGTGCCGCGCACCTTGCCATCGCGGAAATCCCGCAGGTCAACCTCACGCTGCTTAGGGTCGAGCCAGAAGAGGCCGTACTGACCCGGGTCTTCGGCGGCTCGCACGTCGAATCCTGCGGGAAATTTCACCCAGTCCCAGTGGGCGATGCGGTAACCGGGCACCTTGAATCCTGGGATGAAATCGGCAAGGTTATGGATGCGGTGCTGCATCGCGAATGAAAGCTTGATCATCTCGTCCTCTTCGGTGGCCTCGCGGAAACGGTCGATGAGTTTGGAGAGCTCGGGGTCGTCGATGCCAGTGATGTTATTCGTCTGGCGCTTTGGCACCTTGCGCCCGTCTGCGAGTTTCTCGACGGCGTTGACGGTGTGGTGGGATTCCCAGAGGGCGGGGAGGCGGCTGGAGACGGACCACGCCCAGAAGACGATGTCATGGTTCTTCTCCATGACCTTACGGTACATCGTCGTCCGTTCGAGTGTCTCGGGGCGGTACTCCACCCCGCAGCGGCGGGCTGATTCGACGAGCGTCGCGAGATACTTGCGACGGTCGGAGGTATCGAAGGTCAGGCGGAACGAAAGCCTTTCGCCGGCCGCGTTCATGAGGATGCCGTCGGCACCGACCCGGGTGAAGCCAGCCTTGGCGAAGGCTGCGCGGGCAAGTTCTGGCGAGTAGCGGCGGGGACGGATCGAGGGTTCGGTGAACTTGCCGAGGCCTTCGCTGAACTGGTTGAGGCGTTCATAGTCGCCGCGATAGAAGCCGTCGATGACGCGCTGGAAGTCGGTGGCATGCTGGAGTCCGACGCGTACGTTGAGGTCGGAGAGCAGGGGCTTCTGCGTATTGAGGTAGAGGCCGTAAGGAGGGCGGGGGATGTCGTTGAAGAACTGGGCCTTTGTGAGGTAGCCGTTCTGGTAGGCCTTCTTCTCGTTAGTGCCGTACCAGTAGCGCGGCATCATGATCGGCATGAAGTCGATCTCGCCGGCGAGCATCGAGGCGTAGGCGCTATCCATTTCGCGGATGACGCCGTATTCAATGATATCGGGATTGTAGCGGTGGCGATAGAACTTGCGATGGTCGCCCCACCAGTCCTGGACACGGGTGAGCGTGACGGACTTTTCGCGTTGTAAGCCAGTCGGGCCGACGAAGTAAGGACCAGTCGTCGGTTGGAAGCGATCGTTGTACAGCTTCTCGTAATTCGGTCCGAAGTCTTTGAAGAAATTGCGCGGCAAGGGAATCAACTGGCCGAGCCGTTCGAGCTGGTACGGACGTTTGCGCGGGGCCTTGATGGCGATCGTATGGGCGTCGTACTTTGTGATGCTACCCCATTCGCGAGTGTAGAAGTCGGCGTACCAATCGGCCTTCGCCCAAGGTGAGCGGTTGAAGTAGAACGTGAAGAAGAAGTCGTCGGCGGTGATTGGTTGGCCGTCCGTGAATTTGGCGTTCGGATCGAGGCGGAAGTAGGCCGTCATGCCGTCGGCTGACATCGCCCAACTCGTCGCCAGGGCAGGGATGGTCTCCTCGGTGTTTGGATGCGAGGAGATCAGGCCGAAGTCGTTATTGTCGTACAGCTCGCCGCGGAAGCCGTTGTTGGCGTTGGGGCCGACGCGTCGGAGGGTGGGCGGAGTGGAGCCGGTGAACTGGCGCAATGTACCGCCCCGGATCGCTCGAGGGTCGGCGAATTCCTTCTGCTCCGAGCCGTCGCGCCAGACGAGGTCTTTGGGGAGGTCGGTCGGCTTGGCGAAATGGAAGAAGTCCTTGTGCTCGGCGTAATAAGCCGCGGCCTTCGGGTCGGAGTAGGTCTGGGCCGAGGCGGTCGTCAGGACGAAGAGGATGGCGAGCAGGGTTCTCATTTTTGGGCGCGACGGAGGTCGAAGGCATCCTGGAGCGCTTCGCCGATGGAGTTGATCATGACAATAGTGCCGACGAGACAGAACAGCGTCGGTCCGAGGATCCACCAGGCGGCCCAGTTCTCCTTGGCCTGATGGAGTAACTCGCCCCACGAAGGCTCCGTGGGCGGCAGGCCGAAACCGAGATAGTCGAG
>CALQQQ010000171.1 GCA_943332745.1 Opitutus sp. GAS368
CGAGAAGAAGAGCGTTGCGCGGCCGTCGCGGACGATGACTTCGGTCGGGCCTTGGCCGATGGTCTGGCCTTCGCGCGGAAACCCGACATCGAACGTCGCGAGCGGCGACCACGTCCGGCCTTCGTCGGTGCTGCGAGTCACGGCGGTATAGTTCAGCGGAGAGGGTTCGGTGTCGCCGCCGGCGAGCATGAAGTAGATCCAGGAACCGTCGGGCATCAGGCGGAGGGTCGTATCGCAGACCATCCGGTTCGGCGTGTAGCCTTCGTACGGGATGCTGGTTCGGTCTTGCTTGGCATCGATGAGACCTTGGGCCGTCCATTTGTCCGTCGGACGGACGCCGTGGCCGCCGAGTTCCGGGTGCGGGGTCTTGGTCGCTTTGTTCACGAGGGAGCGCGTGACCTTGGTCTGCTGGGCGATGTCCTCTTCCGTGAACTTCGTGAGCAGGATCTCGGCGTCGGTGTGGCGGTTCCAATCGTAGAGGATGTGGATCGTGCCGTCCGGTGCTTGGAAGCCGTCGGGATAGGACACCGAGGAACGGTCGTCGAGCAGGAGTCCGGGTCCCCAGGTCTTGCCATCGTCCTTGGAGACGAAAGCCATGAGGCTGGAGCGGCGGGGTAGCGCGACGTCGATCGGACCGTTCTTCACCAGCAGCAGATTGCCGGAGTTAAGTCGGCGGACGAAGAAACGTGCCTTGGGGTTCTTGATCGGCGAATCCGTGGGCGTGGTCCATGTGCGACCGCCGTCGGTCGAGGTGGATTCGCTGATGCCTTTGCCAGCGCGGGCCAGCATCCAAAGCGAGCCATCTTTACGTTCCACCATCATGTGTTCGTCGAAGTCGGTGCCAGGGAAGGTCACTCCGCCGCGTCGGGTCCAGGTCTTACCTTGGTCTGAGGAGGCGTAGACGTTGGCCATGCGGATCGCGTCGAGGTCGCGGTGGTGGTCGCGGAAGGTCGCCACATCTGGGAAGTCACGATTCCAAGGGCCGATCCGATCACGGGTCCAGAGGGAGACCGGTAGGAGCCAATCGCCGTTGGCGAGGACCGTGGGTTTGTTGAGCGTGCAGCCGTCGGCGATGCGCACCGGCGCCGACCAGGTCGGGTTCGCGTCATCGGGGTTATCGCAGCGCGTGACCCAGTCGCCTGCGCGTCCGTCGAACATGCCGAGGCTCTGGTCGAAGAAGCACCAGAGGCGGCCCTGCGGGTCGGTCCAGAGGTTGCCGACGAGCGTGCGACGGTTGGGTTTGCCTGGCAGATCGGTCGGGTCGATGACCAGGCGCGGTTTCGACCAGCTCTTTCCGCCGTTGTCGGAAGAGGCGAGCATCAGGAAGCCGTTCGCGCTATCGCCGTTGCCGATCCACGCAGCCCAGAGACGTCCCTTCGGCGTCCGGTCGAGGCCGATGATCATGTTGCCGGGCCGATTGGCGTCGGCGTATTCCGGCCCTGGGTTCGTATTGAGCGCCGGCGGCTCGAGGGCGAGGTCGAGCGTGGCCTGATCAAGGCCGGGGCATGGTTTGAGCGACGCCGCTAAGGCGAGCAGCGTGGAGAGGAGGAGTCGGTTCATTTTACTTGGTAGATTTTCACGTCGTCGATCCAGACGGTCGAATTCGCGAGGAAGCTGAACCAGCGCTTCATGTCGTGGGCGTAGCCCTCGGAGCGGTGGCTGGCGATCAGCTTGCCGTCGAGGGAGAAGCGCATCTCGTCGCCTTCGGTGACGAGCGTGTACACATGCCATTCCTGATTGGCCTTCAAGGGGGTGACCTGCGACTTCTTCTTGAGCAGCGCATCGAGGGCGGGGTCAGGCTTCTTCTTCGCCGCCGCATCGTCGGCACGCTTCTTTTTCACCGCTAGGTTCATTGAGCCCGTCTTGCGGTCCGAGAGGGTCAGATCGGTCTGTGAGAGCGTCGCGTAGCAAAGGTGACCAGCGTGGACGTCTTTGAGGGCTCGGTCGACGAAGCCGGTCACAAGGTTCTCGTCCTTATTGAGTCCGGGGAACTTGAAGCGGACGATCACGCCGCCGTCGGCGAAGCCCGCGTCGTGGTGGATGTGCGCGGCGTGGCCGGCTTCCTTGGTCGCGCTGGCGATCTTCATGATCCCCGCGTCGAGGTCGGCCTGCTTCAGCTTCGGGACGCGGTCGGCCGTGGCGCTTTCCCAGCCGTTGCCGATGCCCGTCAGGCCAGTGCCAGTCTCTTCGCGCTCAAAGGCGTCATGGAAGATCAGCGTGCCTTTCGTCTGCAGCCAGGTGGTGTCGTCCGCGGCGAGGGAGGCTACCGTGAGGCAGGCGAGAAGGGCGAGTCGCATGGTGCAGGGGTAGGGGTGGGGAAGATACAGTGCAAAGGTGCAAAAGTGCAAAGGTGGAAGCAAATAGGGCTAGGGCCGGGGCTAGGGCTGGTGAAAGGGTCAAAAAACAAGAAGGGCTAGGGGGTTAGCCTAGCCCTGTCTCTAGCCCTAGCCCTAGCCCTGTCAGGCAATCAACGCTTTGACGACCTTGGTCGGGAGCACGCCGGTGAGCTTCTGGTCTAGGCCTTGATACTTGTAGGTGAAGCGTTCGTGGTCGTATCCGAGGAGGTGGAGGACCGTGGCGTGGAAGTCGTTGATCGGGAGAGGATCCTTGACGATGTTGTAGCTGAACTCGTCGGTCTCGCCGTAGATCTGGCCGCCCTTGGCGCCACCGCCGGCCATCCACATGGAGAAGCAGCGCGGGTGGTGGTCGCGACCGTAGTTCTCCTTGGTGAGTCCGCCTTGGCTGTAAATCGTGCGGCCGAATTCTCCGCCCCAGACGATGAGCGTGTCGTCGAACATTCCGCGCTGCTTGAGGTCCTCGATGAGGGCGTGGCACGGTTGGTCGATGTCCTTACACTGGCTCGGCATGCGGCCGCTGACGTTGGAGTGGTGGTCCCAGTTGTTGTGGTAGATCTGGACGAAGCGCACGCCACGTTCGACGAGGCGACGAGCCATTAGTACGCTGTTGGCGAAGCTACCGCGCTTACGGGCTTCCTCGCCGTAGAGTTTGAAGATGTGTTCCGGCTCCTTGGTGAGGTCGGTCAGTTCGGGCACCGAGGCCTGCATGCGGAAGGCCATCTCATACTGCTTGATGCGGGTGTGGGTCTCCGGGTCGCCTACCGTCTCGTAGTTGAGGCGGTTGAGCTGGTTGATGCCGTCGATGGTCTGCTTACGCATGTCATCGGGCACGCCGGGTGGGTTATTGATGAACAGGATGGGGTCGCCCTTGCTGCGGAAGGAGACGCCGGCGTGTTCACCCGGCAGGTAACCGCTGGACCACAGGCGGCTGGAGATTGCCTGCTCCTGGTCGCGGTTGGTCGGGGTCGCGATGAGCACCACGAAGTTCGGTAGGTTGTTGTTCTCGGAGCCCAGGCCATAGGAAGCCCAAGAGCCGAGGCAGGGGCGCCCGGTGATCTGGTTGCCGGTCTGCATAGCGCAGATGGCGGGCTCATGGTTGATCGCCTCGGTGTTGAGGGAGCGCATCCAGCAGATGTCGTCCGCGTTCTTGCCGAGGTTGGGCAGCAGGTCCGAGTTCAGCCACATCCCGCACTTACCGTGCTGGCTGAAGTTGAATTTCGAAGGCGAGATGGGGAAGCGGGTCTGGCCGCTCGTCATCGTCGTGAGCCGCTGGCCGTTGCGGATGCTTGGGGGCAGGTCCTTGTCGAACATCTCCTTCATCTTCGGCTTATAGTCGAAGAGGTCCATCTGGGCGGGGCCGCCGACCATGTGGAGGTAGATGACGCGTTTGGCCTTCGGCAGGTGCTGCGTCTTGATGGCGCCCGGCGCGGCGTGCGCGAGGGAGCTACCGAGCAGGCTGGTCAGCGCGGCGGCACCGAGGACGTTGGCGCCCGTGCCGAGGAAGCGGCGGCGGGTCTGGAG
>CALQQQ010000172.1 GCA_943332745.1 Opitutus sp. GAS368
CGCAACTCCCCCATCATCTCTACCAAATTCCTGACGATGATGTCCGAGGCATCCGTCTGCACGACGTTCGTGCCAAGCCAGGTCTCGTAACCGCCGAGCTCGTGCTGCGCCGCGGTAGGGAGATAGCCGAGACGACCGTTGCCGAGGCCGACGATGATGGTCCGCCCAAACGGGCCCTTCTTCTTTAACTCCAAGCCAATCTCCGCAAAGGTCTCGAAAGGAATCGCGCAGATGGCGAGATCACCAACGCGGATAACCTGGATGATGACATCGACGGTCTGCTCGGGGCGATCCGCTGCCGCGACCGTCGAACCGGCGTAATTCTTCGCGAGACGCGGTAGGCGCTCGATGGCCTCCTTGTCCTTAATCGCGAGGATGGCCTTGGCGTTCATGACCTGCTCCGACGTAGGCCGACGATACTTGAGCGTCACGAGTCGCTGACGCATGCCGAGGACGACATCGGTCTGGTGCTTTTCGATCGAGCGATAGGCTTTCCAAGCGGCGTCCGCAGTCTCTCCGGCCACGATCCGGATCTGCTCGAAAGGCGCGCGGGGCGGACGACTCGACCCAAAGGGGATGTTATTGATATCACCCGAGGTACCGTTCGACATGGCCGCAACGAACCCTTCGCCGCCGCCCACCCGCGAAGGCATGAGCCGAGCGAACTCACCGTAATAATCCGCTGAGACTTGTCCCGCGGGGACGCCGCCGACGTAATGGAGGGAATAATTCGCGAATAAGGCCAGTGGCTTACGACGAGTATCCTGCACGGAAAGGATACTGACATCTGGATCGGTCGGCCCAGCCGGACGATCCAGCACGTCGGGGGAGTTGTTGGGATTCATCTTCACCTTGTCCATCTCGCCGAAAGGATTCGGCTGCATTTGGCCCGGCTTGAGAAACCAGCGGCGATTGAAGACTTCCGTCGGCAAAGGCGACGCGGACGACGCGACGGCCGCGGGCTTGAGCAGCGCATGGGCCTTCACAATAGACTGCGCGATACCATCCAACATCACCTTCCGGTTGGCGTTGGCCTTCACCTGACGATCTGAGAGCTTCGGGCCTCCCGGAACCTCGACGACAAACTCGTCGGCAGCACCGATTCCGCTATGCGTGTGCGTAGCCGAGACTAACATGTTCTCCACCGGGATACCCGTCGCCTTGGACGCAATCTCCTTGGCCTCGGCAGTAATCTTGCGCGGGACGCTCAGGTGATCGATCACGACCCAAGCTAGTTTGGTCTTACCATCATCGAGGACCAACGCCCGGGCCGTCAAAGGGTCATGCGCGCCCTTCGCCTCGTTGCCCGTGAAGCCACCGGGCATGTTCACCGGAAACTGGGTCGGGGTGATATCCGCCACCGCCGCTCCGGCCTTGATCGGCGCCGCCGACACGTGTGAGACCAGAGAAGCAGACAGCATCAATAAATAGGCATAGGAACGCATCGCGAGTGGGGTATCCCCGCCATCCTGCCCTCGGCCCCACCCCTTTCAACCCTTCATCTGGTAGGGATGCGATGACATCGCATCCGCGGCCTCTAAGCTAGGCACAGCTCCACCTGCCACCCTAGCTGCCTCTCTTCGTATTCCCCACCGCCAACCGCTTACCGCCAATACCTAACATGGGTAGGGACGGCTCTCCGAGCCGTCCGTTCGCGGACAGACATTCGTACCTCCATCGACGACCTATTCTCTCAACTCTCAACGGCGGGCTCGGAGAGCCACGCCCTACCTTGAGACCGCTGCAAGAAACAATGAACCAAGAACGAAGAACACGCCTAGCGCTGCATTCCTTGTCGCCGTGTCACCGTGCCAACTTGCCCCCTCTGCGCGGGCCATCGGCCCGCGCTCACTTCCCCAACGGAAACTGCTTCTGAAGCTCGGCCGGCACGAGGAAGCCCTCCTGGCCCTTCGTAGCTTCACGTTCGGCCTTTACCTGCGCCGGCGTCACCGCCGTGCCTTTATTGCCGAACGAATTCCGGACATAAGTGGTGACCCCCGCGATCTCGCGATCGCTCAAGCCCTTGAACGCGGTCATGGGAACCTGCCCGGTATACTTCGTGCCGTTGACTTCGATCGGACCCATGAGCCCGTGCAGGATAATGCGAATCAGACGCTTGGGCTCGCCGCTGACCCAGCCCGATTTGGCGATCGAGGGGAATTGCGCGGCAGGTAATCCCTGCCCGTCAGCCTGGTGACAGGTGATACAGTGGGCCTCGCGACGATACACCTCGGCGCCGAGGTCGAAAAGTTTCTTCTCCTCGCCCTTCAAGGTGGTCACGGCCTTCGGGGCTTCCTCGGCCTGCACGGAGCCACCGTTCTGATAGGCCTCCGCGGCCGCGAAGACGGGCTTCAGCCATTCATCGACCGGGTGCTGACGAGCCGCGGCGAGCACCTCGAGTGCGAGATCCTTGCCGAGCCACGAAGCGGCGTTGACGGCTTCCAGACGGACCCGACCATGCTTATCGCCCGCGGCGAGCAGCAATAAGGCCTTATGGTCCGCGACCTTGGCGATATTATAACGGAGCACGCGCACGGCAGCCGCACGGACGCGATGGTCCTTGGCCTGGAGGAGTTTGTTCAGAAGCGAGACATCCACGCGGTCGAGACCCCAGCTGACCCAGAGGCCTTCGAGCTGATGACGCTCCATCATGGTATCGGTCGCGGAAAGCGTTCCAAGCCAGCGCTGGAGACCGGCGAGGACTTCGTCGGCCTTACGACCACGGAGTTCGAGCCGCGTGCGCGAACGGGCGCGATCTTCGGGCAGCGTGAGATTGGCGAACAAAGCGTCGATTGACGCGCCGGCGATGACCGGTGGCTTCACCAGCGGACGAGCGGGATAAGTAATCCGATAGATACGGCCATGGACATGGTCGCGCATCGGATCGCGGGCGCTGTGCTGCATGTGCCCGATGAGCGCATTGTGCCAGTCGGCGACATAGAGAGAACCATCGGGCGCGAACTGCATGGAGACGGGACGGAAATTGCCGTCGGTCGACTGCATGAGGTTCTGGCGGAAGGTCAGGGCGAAGCCCGTGCCATCGTCACTGACGGCGTGCTGCTTGGTGCCGAGGAAGCCGATGGTGTTATTGATCAGGATATCGCCCTGGACGTCTTCCGGGAAATGGCGGCTGCTGATGAACTCGAGACCGGAGGTGGGGCGCACCATCTGGGCCTTGGGCACGAGGTTCTTAGGTAGCGGAGCGAACTCGCCGAAGGGTACCTTCAAAGTCGCCGGTGAAAGCCAGCGGATGTTAGGATCGGAGGTGTCGGCGAAGAAGTCCTGGCCATAGGCGTCGAAGGCCATGCCCCACGGATTCGGGATGCTCAGACGGGCGGTACGCTCGAGCTGACGTTGCTGAGGGGAATAACGGAACCAACCGCCGTTGGTGCTGCGCTCGACACCGTAAGACGTCTCGACGTGGCTGTGCAGGAAGGTGCCTTCGCCCATGTAGAAGGCACCGGAAGGATCGGACTGGAAAGCGTGGATCGCGTGGTGGGTGTCATGGTCGTCGAAGCCGCTGAGGACGATGTCGCTCTTGTCGGCGACCCCATCGCCATCGGTGTCGCGCAGGAGCACGAGGTGGCTGCTCTGGGGAATATAGACGCCTTCGGCCGCGAACTCGAAAGAAAGCGGAATGTGTAGGCCACGAGCAAAGACGGTCTGCTTGTCGGCCTTCCCGTCTCCGTCGGTGTCCTCGAGGATGATGATCTTGTCGTCAGGCTTCGCGTCGCCCGGACGCCAGGCCGGGTAGCTCGGCATGGTCGCCACCCAGAGACGGCCACGGTTGTCGAAGGCGATGCGGACGGGCTTGGCGAGGTCAGGGAACTTCTCCTCCGAAGCGAAGAGCTCGATCTTATAGCCGGCGGGCAC
>CALQQQ010000173.1 GCA_943332745.1 Opitutus sp. GAS368
TCAGCCGAACCGCAGAGGTGACGGGTCTCCAGTAACGCCACGTGCAGATGCAGGTCGTCCTTGGCGTAGTTGGTCGATTCCGTGACCGTGCGGACAGACTGACCGACCTTGAGGCCGAGATCCCAGAGCGGATAAAGGATGGATTCGACGAGCGCCTTCGTGGCGGCGGAGTGACGGGGAACGAGCACCAGGAGGTCGACGTCACTGAGCGGGCAGAGCTCGGCGCGTCCGTAGCCACCCGTGGCGACGAGGCTGATCGCGGAAGCCGCGGGACCAGCCTTCAAGAAGAGAGCGTCAAAAAGGATATCGATCGCGTCGGACCGGAGTTTCGCGACCTCGCCGCCGAGGACGCCGGCACGGTGGGCCGCCAGCTGGATCTCGCGGGCTTCGCCCAGGAACACCTTGGCTCGCGGCACAAACTCTCCCTCCAGAGCGGCCTGACCGGCCAGACCATGCTGCAACGCGGCACGGCGGAGGAGGACGGAGGAGGACTCGTATTCGGGCGACATGCGGCAGCGGGAACGTGACGGGAAAGGGCGATTCCTTCAAGGGCGATTGCCAACGTGAACCTTCCGTCCTTAATAGAGCCATGGACAACTGGTTCAGCACCCTCAAGGCCGCCCTTCAATCGATGTCGGACGTAGAGGCGATGATCAAAATTGGCGGCCTCCCCGTCATGACGCTCATCGTCTTCGCCGAGACCGGCCTGCTGTTCGGCTTCTTCCTGCCGGGAGACTCCATGATCGTGGTCGCTGGAATCCTGACCATCGCCAACGGCGATCGGCCCGCCCTGCTCGACCCCTGGAGCCTCTTCTTCGCGCTGACGGTCGCCGCCATCATCGGCAACGAGCTCGGCCGTTGGCTTGGCGTAAAATTCGGCGAGCGGGTCGAGCAATGGGAAGATGGCTGGCTCTACAAGCGACGCTACCTGGAAGCCGCCCGCAGCTATTATGCCGAAAAAGGAGCCGCCTCCCTTGTCATGGCGCGCTTCATTCCGGTCATCCGCACCTTCGTCCCGTTCGTTGCCGGCATGGGTAAGATGCCTCCCGGTCGCTTCTTCATCTGGAACGTCGCCGGGGCGGTCATCTGGATTGGCTCACTCGTCCTGCTCGGCCATCTCATCGGGAATACCCCGCTGGCGAAGAACCTTGGCCTCGTGACCATCGGTGTAATCTTCGTGTCCTTCCTGCCCGTGCTAATCAAGGCGGGTCAGGCTTGGCTCACTTCCCGACGGGAAACCAGAACTTGAACGTCGTGCCGGCGGGTCCCGTGGATTCGACAATGATGTCGCCGCGGTGGTCGCGCATGATGCGTTTCACGATGGCGAGCCCGAGTCCGGTACCGTCTTCGCGGCTGGTAAAGAAAGAGTCGAAGATCTTAGGCAAGATTTCCTGAGGGATACCCGTACCGGCATCGGTGATCCGGACGACCACCACTTCGCCCTGCGAACCCGGCTCGACGCCAATGTGCAAAGACAGCAGACCTCCGCCGGTCATAGCCTGGACGCCGTTCATCATCAGATTCAGAAACACCTGTTGGATCTGCCCTGGATTACCTTCGACGGCCGGGATGACCTCGTCGCCATGGATTTCGACCTTCACGCCGAGCTGTTGCAATTTAAGCCGGAGCAGAAGGACCGCGTTCTCGGTCGCCTTGCGCAGGTCGACGACGCGGAACGCTCCCGACTGAGCCTTGCTCATACCCAACACCCGCGAGACGACGCCCTCCATGTGGGCGATCTTCTCACGCATGACGCCGAGATCTTCCATCTTGGGGTCATCGGGAGCCATGCCTTGTGAAAGCGTGTCGGAAAGCAGCTTCATCACTGTCAGGGGATTGCGAATCTCATGGGCGACCTCAGCCGAAAGCAGCCCGAGCGCCGTGAGACGCTCGCTGCGACGCAAGCCCTCCTCGACCGTGAAGACCTTGGCGTACAGCCGGGCATTCTGGATCGAGGAGGCACCGAAGGAGGAAAGCGCGGTGACGAGGTGCTTATCGTCATCCGAGAAGCGGTACGCGCCCATCGCGACGCACATGAGTACGCCAAAGGTTTCGTCTTCGTACCGCACCGGTACGGCGAGCAGCGAAGAGGAGGCGACCGGCTCGGAGAGCCTAATGAAGAGATGCTCTTCGGTCTTACCGGCGAGTGGCACGACAACCGGACGACCGCGGCCCACGACAGTCCCAAGCGAGGTCTGATTCACCGCGATGCTCGGGGCGAGCTCACTGCCACTCAGTTCGCCGTCGAGGTGCTTGAGCAGCAAGACGTCGTCGACAATCTTGTAATAGGCGCAGGCTCGAACGCCCAGCAATCCGCGGGTATGGCGGGCAAGGTCCTGCGAGATACCCGGCTCATCGCGTTCCCGGGCGAGGCCCTGCGCCGCGCGGACTAGTGCTTCAAGCTGGGCTGCCTTGGAACGTAGCTGGCGGAGTAACCAGATACGGCCGACGGCCTTAGACGCCTCGTTGGTCAGCAGGGCGAGGAACGCAAGGTCCTGCTCACTGAAAGCATCTAGGCGGTCGGAATCACAGTTCACCACGCCGATGACATTGCCCATGAGCTCCATGGGAACGGCGAGTTCGGAACGGATGCCTTTGCGAATCTCGACGTAGCGTGGGTCCTTCGCGACATCGGGGATGCGCTGCGGCTTGGCGTAGAGCGCTACCCAGCCAGTGATACCCTGCCCCTGGTCGATAATCTGGGTGGTCGAGTCGGGAGCCAGTCCGTTACTCACTTCGATGCGTAGCGAACCCGTGGCGGGCTCGACGAGCGCGATGGAGGCACTCGAGGCGTTCAGCGTCTGGACGATTTCCGCGAGGATGAAATCGAGGGCCTCGCGTGGGTCTTCGGTCGAATTGACGAAGGCGCCGACGCGGTAAAGGCAATCCAGCACGCGGGCGTCGCCGGGACGTTCCTGCGCTGGACGCGAGTGCGGCATGGCCTAGAGCGAGTGATCCATGTCGAGCGCTGGAGCGTCGACGGTGGTCTGGCCGATCATGACCGCGGGCACGCCGGCCACGCTGGTATGCGGGGCGACATCCTTGAGCACCACGGAACCAGCGCCGATTTTGGCGCCTTCGCCGATTGTGATGTTACCAAGGATCTTCGCGCCAGCACCGACGAGTACACCCGAACGGATCTTGGGATGGCGGTCGCCGCGGGCCTTGCCCGTGCCACCGAGGGTGACTTCATGTAAGAAGGAGACGTTATCCGCCACGACGCTGGTCTCGCCGGCGACAAAGCCGGTGGCATGGTCGAGCAGGATGCCGACGCCGAAGCGGGCGGCAGGATGGATATCGACGCCGAGGTGCTCGGAGACGAGCGACTGCAGGTGGATGGCGAGCTCCTTGCGGCCGGCCTTCCACAGCACATGCGCGAGGCGATGCATCGAGATGGCGTGAAAACCTTTGTACCAAAGATAAGGGATCAGCGCATGCTCCGTGGCAGGGTCGCGCTCGAGCGTGGCACGGATATCGGCGCGCATCTGCGACAGGACTTCGGGGTCGGACGCGACAGCTTCGCCGAGGACGCGGAGGATGACCGGCAGGTCCTGCCCGGTCGGCGTGATGCGTTCGGCGAGTCGCTGGATAATGCCATCACCGAAACCCGCACGGTCCAAGACGTAGCGATGGAGCATCGGCGCCAGGGCTGGTTCAGCCTTGGCCACGACGGACGCGCGTGACTGTAGCTCCGCCCAGAGGGAAGCTTCATTGGCGCAGACCAAAGCGATGGATCGGGCGTCAGCCATAGACGGGGTATTAATTCGGCGTTTTCAGTCAATTTGGCAACCCATGAGTCAAAACCATGTGAAAACGCCTGTATTCCCCTAATTTCAATAACCTATTTTAAGCGAAGGAGTTGATAACTGTGAA
>CALQQQ010000174.1 GCA_943332745.1 Opitutus sp. GAS368
GCACGTGTCGACCGCGAGGGCCGCGGCGGCGCCCATGAGCTGTCCGAGCGCGATGTAGAGCTGACGGGCTGCCCATTCCTTCTGGCCAGCGGCATCTTTGCCGTTCACCACGCCGCCGAGCATCATCTGGCGGTACGGCTCTAGCTTCGCAGCATCCGCGCCGCGCTCGCTGACCATCTGGTGGAAGAAATCGTTCACGTCCTTCTCGGTGATTTCGGTGCGACGGGCGAAGACGATGAGATGCGATGCGTCGGTGACCTGTGTCTGGTTCCAGGAAACCGGTCGCAACTGGGCGCGGACGGCTGGATCAGAGATGATGAAAAACTTCCAGGGCTGAAGGCCGTAGGACGAAGGCGTCAGGCGGAGAGACTCCTCAAGGGCGGCCCAGGTGGCGTCCGGAAGCTTACGGGTATCGAAAGCCTTGGTGGCATAGCGCCATTCAAGGGAAGCGAGAAGTTGGGCAGGCGTCAGAGCGGCGTTCATGTCCTGCCCAGACAACACCGACCCGCCTGCTTGTCAAATCAGGCTCGCGCCCTCATCGTAAAGCACGCCGCCGGAGAGCACAAAGCGACGGGTGGCCCGTTCAGCGAACTCACGGCTGTGCGTGACGAGGATCAGGGCCGCGCCGCGCTCGGCGACAACGCCCAATAGGAGGTCCATGATCTCGGCGCCGGTGCGCTCGTCGAGATTGCCGGTCGGTTCGTCGGCCAGGATTACTGAGGGACGGTTAACCAGGGCGCGGGCGATGGCGACACGCTGGCATTCACCGCCGGAAAGTTTCGAAGGGAGATGCTCCAGACGCGCGCCCAGCCCGACCTGCGTCAGTAAGGCGCGGGCCGCGGCGGTCGCGGAAACCGCAGGCACGCCGGCGATGCGCGCGGCGAGCGCGACGTTCTCCAAAGCGGTAAGCTCAGGCATGAGCTGGTAATTCTGAAAGACGAAGCCCACGCCACGGCCGAGCGACGAGCGCGGGGCGACGAGACCAGCACCCGGCGCGAGGATAAGGACTTCTCCGGAGTCCGGCTGGTCGAGGCCGCCGAGCTGCTGGAGTAACGTCGTCTTACCCGAACCGGAGGAACCGCGGATTGAGACGGACTCGCCGGCGAAGATCTCGAGCGAGACGTCGGTCAGTACTGGCAGCGGGCCGGCGGGCGAAGCGAAAGCCTTGGCTAGACCTTGAGCTTGAAGAACGAGATCAGGCATCGCGCATGGCCTCCGATGGTTTGCGACCGGCGGCCCAGAGAGCGGGCACGAGGCCGGCGATCGCCGTGGTCAGTAAGGTGAACGCCGAAGCGATGACGAAATCCGAAGCGTCGTAATGGAGCGGCACCTTCGAGAACAGATAAATATTGGCCACCATGTCGCCGCCGCCGAAGAGGCGATTAATCATGCCCAGGATCCCGTCACGGAAGGCGAGGATCGTCCAGGTCAGCCCGAAGCCGAGGAGTGTGCCAAGGGCTCCGATAAGCAGGCCTTGCAGGCCGAAGAGCGCGACGATCTGCCAGCGCGCGGCGCCGAGCGAGGCGAGGACGCCGACCTCGCGCGAGCGGCGGATGACGGCCGAGAAGAGCGTACTACCAATCGAGAACGAGGCGACGAGCGTGATGATGAACATCAGGAAGAAGAGCATCGTCTTCTCGAAGCGGATGGCCGCGAGGAAGTCCTTCTTGATATCCTGCCAAGGGCGGAAACGCAGTTCAGGGTGGCCGACCGCGAGGCGGCCGGCGGTCGCCTCGGCAACCGAAGGGTCCTTCAGCCGCAACGTGAGCCCGTGGGCGCGCGGGCCGAGATTCCAAATCTCACGGAACCGGCGCAGCGGAATGAGTGCGGCAGCGTTGTCGACTTCGGTGAAGCCAGTGACGATCACCGCACAAACCTCAAACTCGGCCGGCAGCGGGGCCTTACCCTTCTCGGCGCGTTCGGCCATCGCGGGCGACCAGATCTCGATGCGATCGCCGACGCGTACGCGCAGGGCGCGGGCCAGCCCGTAACCCAAGATGATGCGGCCGTCGTCGAGATCATCGAAGCTGCCCCCGACGACATACTTGCGGGCCGGCTGACCGGGGTCAGTCGGATCGATACCGCGTACCTGCGCGATACCGGAGAAGTCGCCATTACGCGCGAGCGACGGGCCTTCGGCATAAAGGGAGGCGGAGGCGACCTCTGGGCTAGCGGCGAGCTGCTTCGCGAGCGCTTCGGGGCGCTCGATAGGCGCGGCGCCAATGACCTGGCAATCGCCGAAGGATTCGCGGATGCGCAGGCGATGCTCTTCCCCGAAGCCGTTCATTACCGTCTGCACGATGAGCAACGAAGCCACGCCGAGGCCTACGCCAAGGATCGATACCGTCGCGAACGCCGGGAAGCGCTTACCGGGAGGAAAGAGCTGACGAAGGGCGAGATGGAGGAACCAGGGCAAGGGAAAGGACTCAGGCCTGCGCTTCGGGCGCGAGCGTCGGGAACAGGATGACGTCGCGAATGTTGGCCGCGCCGGTCAGCAGGATCACTAGGCGGTCGATGCCGATGCCGAGACCGCCCGCAGGAGGCATACCGTGCTCGAGTGCGAGGAGGAAGTCCTCGTCGATCTTCTGGGTCTCCGCGCCAGCCTGGAGCTGCAACATCTGACGCTGCACGCCAGGGTCGTTCTGCTCGGAGTAGGCCGGAGCGATTTCCTGGCCGTTGATGCAGAGCTCGAAGACGTCGATGGTCGAGTCGTCGCTGAGGGTAACCTTAGCGAGCGGGCAGAGTTCCTTCGGGATGTGCGTAACGAAGGTCGGCTGGATGAGGCCGGGCTCGATGAGTTTGCCGAACACTTCGTTGGTGACCTCGAAATCTTCCCAGTCGGTGCGCGGCTCGTGCAGGCCGAGGGCCTTGCAGGCGGCGATCTTCTCTTCCTTCGTGCGCGAGAACCACTGCAGGTCGCCCGTGCGCTCGACGATCAGGTCCTTATACTTCGCTTCGCGCCATTCGCCACCGAGCTCGATCGCCACGCCGTCCGGACGGACGACGCTGGTCGTGCCGAGGACTTCGGCGCAGACTTTTTGGATCATCGAGCGGACGAGTTCCATCATGCCGCGGTAATCGGTATAGGCCTGGTAGGCCTCAAGCATCGTGAATTCAGGGCTATGCTTCACCGAGACGCCTTCATTACGGAAGACACGGCCGATTTCGAAGACGCGGTCCATGCCGCCGACGAGGCAGCGCTTCAGGTGAAGTTCGAGGGCGATACGCAGGTAGAAATCGCAATCGAGCGCGTTGGAATGTGTCTCGAACGGACGGGCGGCGGCGCCGCCGGCGATGGCGTGCAGGGCCGGGGTCTCGACTTCGGTGAACTGACGGCTCCAGAGGAAGCGGCGGATTGATTCGACGACGCGGCTGCGGATAAAGAGACGGCGGCGGGACTCCTCGTTGACGACGAGGTCGAGGTAGCGCTGGCGGTAGATCTTCTCGGCGTCGGTCAGGCCGGCCCACTTTTCAGGCAGCGGGCGGAGAGACTTCGCAACCATCTTGTATTCCGCCACGCGCACTGTGACCTCACCGGTCTTGGTGCGGAAGAGCTTGCCGCGGACGCCCACGAAGTCGCCAGAATCGACCATCTTCTTAAAATGGGTGTCGTACGCGTCGCCCAGAGCGTCGCGGGTAAAGTAGGTCTGAATCAGGCCGCCACGGTCGAGGATCTTGACGAAGCTGGCCTTACCCATGACGCGCAGGGCGACGATGCGGCCGGCGACGGAGACCTCGGGACCTTCTTCGACGCCTTCGGGCAAGAGGGCCGGGCATTCGTTCGAGACATGGGTCTGGTTCCACTCGGCACGGAAGGGGTCTTCGCCCGCGGCACGAAGCAGGGCGAGCTTCTCTTTACGGA
>CALQQQ010000175.1 GCA_943332745.1 Opitutus sp. GAS368
ATGCCTTGTGCGGTCGCCCGGACTCCCGCCGGCACCTTGCTCGTCGCCGATGGTTACGGGTCGAATTTCATCTACGAGTTCACGCTGGAAGGAAAATTGCTCAAGAAATGGGGTGGGCCGACGAAGGACGCCGCCAATCTCAGCAACGCCCATGGTATCTCCATCGATGCTGCCGATCCGCGTGGGCCGCTCGTCTGGGTGCCCTCGCGTAGCCAGAACCAACTCAAGGCGTTCACCTTGGACGGCAAGTATGTCGATACCATCGATCTACCCGGGGCCTTCGCTGGCCAACTGTGCTTCCGTGGCGACAAGATCTACACCGCCGTCTGCTGGAGCAAGGATGCCAAGGGCAAGCGGCTCTCGCAGTCGGGCTTCCTGCTCGTGCTGGATCGGGCCACGAAGAAAGTCCTCAGCGCCCCCGGCGGCAACGAGCCCAAGGTCGTCGACGGCAAGTTGCAGCCGCTCAGCCAGGCGCAGCCGATCTTCAAGCACGGCCACGACCTCTTCGTCGATTCAGCCGGCGACATCTACCTCGGCGAATGGAACGCCGACCGTCGTTATCCTTCCAAATTGACCCTGGTGAAGTAGGATTGAGGGGCGGACGCTTCAGTCGTTGATTGCGTTCGCGCTGAGGCTAGTTTGCCCCGACCCCGCCTCATGCTACGCTCCTCCTTTTTCCTTCTGTTCAGTGCGATCGCTTCGGCGGAGCCTCGCCTGCCTGCGATTTTCTCGAATCACATGGTCCTGCAGCGCGATATGGCCGTTCCGGTCTGGGGGCAGGCTGCCGCTGGTGAGCGGGTTGAGGTGGAATTCGGCGGCCAGAAGAAGGCTGCGACCGCCGACGCCATGGGGCGGTGGAAGCTCACTCTTGATGCGATGCCCGCTAGCTTGGAGCCACGTGTGCTCAAAGTCGGCCCGGTTTCTTTTCACGACGTCTTAGTCGGCGAGGTCTGGCTCTGCTCAGGTCAGTCAAACATGACCATGTCGGTGGGAGTCAGCGCGGACGCGGAGAAGGAAGTGGCCGCAGCGGACCATCCGTTCATCCGGCTTTTTACGGTCGCGCCTAATCCCGTGCTCCAGCCGGTCGCGGACGTGAAGGGCGAGTGGTCGCCGTGCGCCCCGAAGAGCGTTCGGTCGTTCTCGGCTGCGGCATATTATTTCGGCCGGAAACTGCAGGCGGAGCTGAAGGTGCCGGTAGGCTTGATCCATTCTTCCGTCGGTGGCACGCCCATCGAATCGTGGACCCGGCTTGAAGTGCTTCATGGTATCCCCGTCGTCGGAGCTCGAGCGGATGTCGAAGTGGCTGAGATGATCGCCTTGCCGGAAGTCACCCGACTCTTTCCCGCCGCCCGCGCCGCCTGGGAGGAAAAGCACGGCGTGCGACCGCCGCCTATCGCGGAATCCGCCAAAGGTTGGGCGGACATTTCTGCCGACACGACAGATTGGAAGAAGGTCCGCTTCCCTAATCAATGGGGGCAGCAAGGGTTCAAGTCCGGCGGCGTCTTCTGGATTCGCAAGGAAGTCGATTTGCCCGCTTCCGCCGCGGGGAAGCCGTTCTCGCTGAGCCTCGTCTGGATTTCGGAGCAATATGACACGGCATATTGGAACGGTGAGGAGATCGGGCATGCCGCCGATAAGCCGCCTGAATTCTACACCCAGCAACGCTCGTATCAGGTACCTGGTCGGCTCGTCAAAGCTGGCCGCAATGTCATCGCTGTGCGCATCGTCTCGGCGACCGAGAAGGCCGGACCTTGGGTGGCCGGCCATCAGTTAGGTTTACCGGTAGCCGATGTCGGCAAGGTCGGTGACGAATGGCTTTTACGTCAGGAGAGCGCTTTCGCTCCGCTGGGCCGGGAGGCCTTGGCCGCACGCCCGAAGCCCAGCCGGATGGTGATGCGGAATGTTCCGGCCTCTCTTTATACGGGGATGATTGCGCCGCTGGTACCCTATGGGCTGCGTGGAGCGATCTGGTATCAAGGCGAGAGCAACGCTCCCCGCCACGCCGAGTATCGTACCTTGCTCACGGCGATGATTCAGGATTGGCGGGCGCAGTGGGGGCAGGGAAGCTTCCCTTTCATTATGCAGCAGTTGGTCAATAACGGCCTCCCTTATGAGGAGGCTGATCTGCCGCGTGACAGTTGGCCCTACTTGCGGGAGGCGCAGGTGCGTGTCGCCGATGAAGTGCCCAACGTGGGTATCGCGGTCGGTATCGAACTCGGCAGCAAGTACACGATTCATCCTGAGAATAAGCAGGACGTCGGCCTTCGTCTCGCCTCGGTGGCTTTGGAGAAAACTTACGGTCGGGCCCTTGAGTCCAGCGGCCCGCGCTATCTCGGGTCGAAGGTAGAAGGTCCGACCATACGCGTCACCTTCAGCCATGCCGCTGGTTTGCAGGCGAAGGAAGGCGAGTTACGTCGCTTCGCGATCGCCGGAGTGGACCGAAAGTTCGTCTGGGCGAACGCGCGCATCGAAGGTAACTCTGTCGTCGTCAGTAGCCGGGAGGTGCTTAGCCCGGTCTCCGTTCGTTACGCTTGGGCCACGAACCCCGAAGGGTGTAACCTCTTCAATGCTGCTGACCTGCCGGCTTCGCCGTTCCGGACTGACGCCTGGTAAGCAGGTTGTTGCTTGCATGAGGCGGCTGGCCGTACATGTTCACTGGAGTTGGTCGCTGATGAGTTAACGCTTATCAGTAACGAGGGTGAGAAGGGGGACATGGTCCTCCCGAACACTCGGTAATAGGAGGTAGCAATACCAGCCCGTTAAGACCAACCTCGCTCTTTCCAATCAACAGTTCATGCAGTAATCTTCATGTTCAGCTGATTAGTAGTAACCGCGGAGCGCCGGGGCCGTTTTCCGGGGCGCGGTGGATGCAGGGCGGCACAGGACTGCCGGGCCAGCGGGTAGCGATACGCCAGAGCGCGAAGGTCCCGAAGGGGTAGGGCGCCGCGTCAGCCTTCGGCGCGTAATGCGAGTCGAAGCTATGTTCGTGCAGGAACTCGGCGAAGCCCGTGTCGTCCGCGCCGCCGTATTCTTTGAGCAACGCAGCGCGGATCTCGGGAATCTCGACTTTGAGTAAGGCTTCTTCGTTGCGCAGACCTTCGCTGCAAGCGCCGTGATACGTGCAGAGCCAGGTGTCGACCTCGACGGGCGCGCTGTCGACATGGAACGAGGTGACGTCGGTCGGCACGGTGCCGGCGTCGGGTCCGCGCACGCAGTCATAGACGCAATTAAGCGATGGAGCGAGGTCGTGGTCGCGCAGTAGTTGCTGATCTGCGAGCATCGCCTCCGCGGCGAGGCGACCAGCCGGCGTCAGGTCGAGCGCGCGGATACGTTCGTCCTCGAGCGGCACGATGCCTTCGCCGGGTCCAAGCCTCGCGATCACCTCGGCGTAATCGCCGGGCAGGGTGCGTTCCCAGTAGAGCGCGTTGACGCCGTCGGCGAAGCGCATGGACCTGAGTTCTTCGAAACTCCGGACCTGGCGGACGCGCGGCTGGCCGACGCGGCTCACTTCAGCGCGAAGCGCTTGGCAAACTCCTTGGCGAGCGCGGCGTAGGCGACGGACCCCGGGGAGTGGATGTCGTACTGGAAGATCGTCTGACCGTGGCTCGGGCACTCCGACAGGCGGATCGTACGCGGAATCATGGAGTCCATCACCAGGGCGGGGAAGTGGGTCTTCACTTCCTCGACGACCTGACGGGAGAGCTTCGTGCGCACGTCGTACATCGTCATCACAATCGCACCGACGGTGAGCTTGTCGGTCGCGCCGGCGGCCTTGAGCTGGTCGACCACGCCGAGGATCTGGCCGAGGCCTTCCATCGCGAGGTATTCGGTCTGCAGGGTGACGATGAGGTGGTCCGAGGCG
>CALQQQ010000176.1 GCA_943332745.1 Opitutus sp. GAS368
CATGGCCCACTTGGGTAAGGACCTCGAGAAGGTCGTGCTTGCCCGCGGCCTGCGCGCCGTGGTCGAAGACCGCGTCCTCCTGGCAGGCAATAAGACAGTTATCTTCAGGTAATAGCGACTCGCAGCCTAAGTGACGCTGCGGCAACGGTTCCCACGGCGACGCCTTCTGCCTCGCCCTGTGGGCCGATTTAAACTTAATCAGGCCCGTCTGGCCCTCGCCGGACACTTCCGACCATGTCCCTCATTTCCCGCCTTTCCGCCCGCCTTCAGAATCACCCCAAGCGCATCGTCTTCCCGGAAGGCGCCGACGCCCGCGTTATCCAGGCCGCCCGCCAGTTCGTCGTCAAGAAGCTCGGCGTGCCGATCCTCGTCGGCGACCGCCAGCGCATCAAGGTCAACGCCGCCAGGCTTAACATTAGCCTCGAAGGTATCCGCGTCGTCGAACCAGAACGTAGCGACGAGCTAAAGAGCTTCGCGGAGAAGCTCGAATCCATCCAACGCTACGGCAACACGAACCTCCAGGGTAACCCCGCCGAACTGGCCCTCAATCCCAACTACTTCGCCTGCCTGATGGTGGCCACCGGCGGCGCCGACGCCCTCATCTCAGGCGCCACGTTGCACGCCTCCTCCGGGCTGCGCGCCATCCTTCAAGTGATGCCACGCCAAGCGGGTGTCGAGACGGTCTCGTCGATGCAGATCCTTGAATCCGAAGAAGGTAAGTTCGGCATCGAAGGCGTGCTCTTCCTCGCCGATTGCGGCGTCATCCCCGATCCGACCGCCGAACAGCTCGCCGATATCGCGGTGACCACCGCGGGCCTCGCCGGCCACTTGACCAACACGACCCCAAAGGTCGCGATGCTCGCCTACTCGACCCACGCCTCGAACCCGCGCCTCGCCTCGGTGAAGAAAGTTCAGGTCGCCACCGACCTCGCCCGCCGCAAGGCCCGTGAACTGAGCATCAACTGCGATATCGACGGCGACATGCAGGCCGACGCAGCGATTAACCCCTTCGCCGCTCAGTCCAAAGAAGTCGCTGGCGCGGTCGCTGGTCGTGCCAGCGTGCTGATCTTCCCCGACCTCAACTCGGGCAACATTGCCTCTAAGCTGGCCCAGCACATCGCCGATATCCCGGCCTACGGCCAGATCCTCACGGGCCTCGAGCGCCCCGCCGCCGAAATCTCCCGCGGCGCCAGCGCCCACGATATCTTCGGTACGGCGGTCATTGTTGCCGCTCAGGCGGTCGATAAGTCCTACCTCTTCCCGAAGCTCAAAGACGGACCCGCCGCCTGACCATGGCCGCACGCAAGCGCTTCGCCGATAACGTACCCGGGCTGCTCCTGCGCCCGATGAACTTGGACACGCGGCGAATCTTCGTCGCGGCGACCCGTATGAACGACGGTAAGACCACCACCTGCCTCGGCCTCACGGCCGCCCTGCAAGCGATGGGCCTGCATGTCGGCTACATCAAGCCAATCGCCCAGCGCGTGGTGATGTCCGGCGAAGACCAGGTCGACGAGGATACGCTCCTCATCGACGGGCTCTTCGACCTAGATATCCCGATTGCAGCGATGTCGCCCGTGGCCATCGGTCCTGACTTCACGAAACAGTATCTCGAGAACCCCGACGAGATCGGCCCGCAGCTCAAGGACCGCATCTGCCGCGCGTTTGACCGCACAGCCTACGGCAAGGACATCGTTGTCGTCGAAGGCTCCGGCCACGCGGGCGTGGGCTCGGTCTTCGGCGCCTCCAACGCCGACAACGCCAAGGTGCTCGGCTCGAAGGCCATCATCGTCGCCGCTGGGGGTATCGGGAAGCCGATCGACGAGATTGCTCTCAATAAGGCCCTCTTCGACAAGGCTGGCGTGGAAGTAGTCGGCGTCATCCTCAATAAAGTGATGCCGGATAAAATCGAATTCATCCGCGACTTCGCCGGCCGCGGCCTACGCAAACTCGGCGTCCCGCTCCTCGGCGTCGTCCCCCTTCAGGAAATGCTCGTGTACCCGAACCTCGACCAGGTGGCCGACGAGACGAAGGCCCGCTGGATTCACCAGCCCGAAGGGCTCCGCCGCGTCCGGCGCGTCGTCATCGGCGCGATGTCCGCCCGCCGCTACGCCGAATACCTGCGCACGCCCGGAACCCTCGTGATCGTCCCAGGAGACCGCGAAGACCTCCTCGAGGCCTTCCTTGCCGCACCGGATGCAAAATCGCTCACAGGCGTTATCTTCTCCAATGGTCTGCTGCCCAACGATGACATCGTCCGACGCATGAAGGAAGCCGGTATCCCGATGGCCGCCGTCGAGGCGGAATCTTTCGCGGTCACGGCGCGCATCAACAATATGTCGGTGAAGACGATGCGTCAGGACGCCGACAAGATTCCGGTCATCCAGAAGATGATCTCGGAATCGGTCGACATCCCCACCCTGCTTAAGTCGCTCTAACCCTCAGAGCGGACGCAACACCTCGCCCAAGCGCGAGAAGTGCTCATCATCAAAGCCCATCGCCCGCTTCAGGAAAGCGTCCCGTTCGATGAGATTGGGGATCTTGCCCGCTTCCCGCCACTGGGCCGTGGATATCAGCCCGCGCAGGCGCACCCAGAAAGCCCCAACGGGTACGGGATAATCGCTGCCGTGCAGGAAACGGCCCAAGCGGCCGGATTCCTTGACCTGCTTGAGCACTCCGCTGCGGATCGGGCTGTTAAGAGCGCTGGTGTCCGCATACATCTTGGGGAATTCGTCCATGAGCTTGATGAGCTCGCCGAAGTAGTTCTGGTCGAAGAAGTGACTGTTGCCCGAGGAATGGGCCGCGATGACCTTGACGCCCAGCTCCAACGGACGACGTAAGATGCGCGGATCCTGATAGGAACGGTTGATGACCGGCACGGTCATCTCGCCGCCCGTATGGCAGAGGAACGGAAGGCCCGCGGCGGCCATACGACGCCAAAACTCGTCATACTGAGGAAGCGAACAGTTCACGTTCTGGCAGTTCGGTAGGAGTTTGAGGGCGCGGGCGCCAGACGCCAGGCAGCGGTCCAGCTCCTCCAAGGCGTCCTTACGCCCAGGATGAATTGAGACCGCGGGCACGAACTCCGGATTCTCGCGGCAGACCTTAAATAGGTAGTCGTTCGGCACATGGAACGAACCGAAGTCCATCTTCTTGCCCTCTTCGTCGTAGACCTCGTCCTGCGCGAGCAACAAGGCTTTGTCGACATAGGAGCCGCGGATGAGCTCACGCAGGGCCTCGACGTATTTCACATCGAAATCCTTGTGCGTCAGCGGGAGCGGCATGCCGACGGCCCGACGCATGACCTCACTGAGGGCCTTCAACCAGAGGCCTTCGATCCGCAGCCAGCAGCCGCTCCCATCTTGGCCATTTCCGACGAGGTGGACGTGACAATCATAGCGTAGTGGGGTCATAAAAAGAATCAGGGGCGGAAGTTACCTAAGCGTCCTTCTTGTCGGCGGTGATCCGGCCGTAAAGCCAGGCGACTCCAAAGAAGGCTACCGCCACGGCGGCGCAGGCCGCGATGCGGCCGAGCATATCGGTGATGTCGTGCGAGAGGACACGGATGGTCGCGATGGCCAGGCCGACAAGGCCGACCATACGCAGGGAGCGCGTCGCCAGCAGATGGCCGATGACGAACGTCAGCACGGAAGCCAAGGCCCAGAAGAGCGAGACGCCCGCGCCGGGTAGATGGGCCAGCATGAAGAACGTGCCAAGGAGAGCGACTGCGCCGAGGAATGCACGCTGCAAGGTGCCCCAAACGCCTTGCTCGCGCGTATGGACGACCAACACATGAAGCATGGAGACTAGGCCCAGCAGAATGAACAGCGAATGCTGGAGTCCGAGAAGGTATAC
>CALQQQ010000177.1 GCA_943332745.1 Opitutus sp. GAS368
ATCAAAAAATCAACCTGCATCACCGGAGGGAGATGCAGGTCGAAAGAAGGTCAAATGTTGACGACGATTTATCAGAAGCCGATCGCGTTCTTGGTGCCCTGCTTGGTCACGATCTTCTCTTCGGTCCAGACGGCGACGCCGCGCTTGACCTCGACGAGGGTCAGCTGGAACACGAACGAGCTCTGACGGGTGCTGCCAGCATTGGAGCGGTCTTCGAGGATCTTGCCCTTGAGCACGTATTCGGCACGGGGGACATTAGCCTTGGAGCCGGACTCGGCGCGGGCGGCGTTGGCGGTGGCGTCGTTATCGAGCAAGGTGACGCGGCCGGCATTGACGAGAGGGACGGTCAACTTCGAGAGTAGCAAGGCGGTGTCGAAGTTGTCGGCGGTATCGTTGGTGACGGAGCCGAGCTGTAGCACCGGTGCACCCTTGGAGAAGGACGGGGACGAGATCATCGACTGAAGCATCTGGGCTCCGGCGGTGGCGAAGTCCTGGATATTCACCTTGTCGAGGCTGACCACGAGTTCGCGACCATTGGGGTCCTTGTAAGTGGCGGGCGTGCCGCAACCAACGATGAAGACGGCGCAGGCGAGGAGGGAGAGTTTGTTCATGGGAGGAATTAGCGGGAGATGAGGCGGAGGCGGCACTCGGCGGACTGCGCCTTGAGGGCGGTCGCGGTGACGGTGGTGAGCGCGCCGGGTTCGAGCGGCGTGACGATCCAGTTGGGCTGGCTCTCGACCACGGTACCGTCGGCGGCGAGCCATTCGAAGCTGACGTTAATCGTCTGTCGGAGGTAGGCGCCATTGCGGAGATCGAACTGGACTCGAGCATAACCGCCGTCGGTCTTGGATTTACGCGCGGAGAGGAGCTCGATCTTGTTACCGATGCGATTGTCGTTCAGCTGCGTCGAGAAACCGCCCTCAGGCTTGGTGGTGGCATAGTTGACGGCGTCGGGCGGAGTCAGTCCACGCTCGATGCGGTCACCCGTCTCAAGGATCGAAGTGCAGCCAGCCAGCAGGCCGAGCGCGAAGAGAGGCAGAATTTTTTTCATGGGATGAGAGGGGTGCAGCGAAGGACGACCGGGTTATTTTCCTGCGTGGACTTGAGGCTTACAAGCAGAACCTTGCCCACCGGCAGCGTCAGGCTCGCCTCGGGGTGCCCTTCGACGGTCAGTTTCTGGCCAGGCTTGGCGTCCAACCGGACCACCGAGAAACGGGCCGGAAGGCTCGACCAGTTACGCAGATCGGCTTTGGTCGTCCCGATGGTATAGATCGCCGTACCCACCTTGGTCGCAATGGACCAGAGCATAGCGCCGGAGCCCGCATTCTGGCGGTTAGCCGCCTCTTCGGAGGACTTATTGATCAGGTAGCTGGCGGTGGCCTTAACGGCGGCGGAGGTGAAAGCTTGGGCTTTGATGCCCGGCAAAGCCGCCTCGAAGTGCTTCGCGATGAGGGCGTCCGGACGGCTCGCCAAGGGGATGGCGACGTCTTTGGAATCCAATTTAAGCTTAAAGTTATAATTCAGGCCGGAGGGTCGAATGGCCGGCAAGGCGACGCTGACATATGGTACGCGTGAAGAGACGATGAACAGCGGGATATCGATCCGCTGTTGATACCACTCCGGACACATACCCGTTTCGGAAATGACATAGACAATCGTGCCCTGCCCTTCGCTCGCTGGCGCTTCGGCATCCTTCAGGTCGCGACGGAAGGCTTCGTTGGCTCCATTCAGCTGCGTCGCGGCGAGCAGTTCCTTGCGACCCTTCTCGCGGTCGGACGGATCCTGACCCAGCCGCAAGAAGAACATCCCCTGGAGCCAGTGGCTGAACGCATCGTCAAAGGCCCCTTCGGCGGTCAGGCTCGCGAGATTCTCTTCGATCATGCCAAGGCCTTCCTTCGTGCGCTCGTCCTGCGAAGCTTTGGCGACGTCGTACTTCCCCTTGGCCGCCTTGGGCTGCACATAGAGCAGACCTGAGCCGAAGGCCTGCTGCACGAAGCGCAGGCGAGCCATGGCAACACGGGCGCCATTGACGTCACCCATCTCTATCCGGTTCAGGGCCTGATAAGTCGACGCGTAGATACGATCCGCCGGACGCGGGCGATAGGCCTCGGCGTAGCCGTTGGAGAAAGCCGCAAGCGTCGCAGCCCCGACCGAGAAGCCGGGCCTCTCTTCTTCCGCCCGGAAGGATGCTTCGACCTGCTCCAGAACCTTCGCGCTTTCCTTCAGTTTACCCTGCGCCCGGAGCGCGGTGGCCGCGTCGAGATTCCAGACCAAGGCGTCGTTCGGCTCATCGGCCGCGAAGTTTTGAGCGATGGTCGCGGCAGTCTTATAATCCCCTTCCTCCACGGCCACCCGGACGCGCGGACCGCGGTCGACATAAGTCGCGCAGCCGACCAGGCAAAGCATCAAGATGGAGAGGATCGGACGCACAGGGAAGCCCCCGCAGACTAGCCCGCCCCGCCCACAAGTAAAGGATGGTCAGGCCAACTGCAGCCAGCGGGCGCCTATGTAAAGCCACAGGGGCGTGACCAATGGGCAACAGAGCATCGTGATCACCGAACAGCGCAAGGAAATCAGGACCTCCCCCTTGAACATCTCCACGATCAAGAAGGTGAAGATGCCACAGGGCATCGCCGCTTGGACGAGCATGACCTTACGCAAGGATTCGTCGGCGACGAAGTAACCAACCGTCGCCAGCACCAGGACCGGCATGACCAGCCAGCGTACCGCCATCACGCCGAAAGAAACCGGCGCGTCCGAGACCAGGCGGAAGTCCTTGATGATCTCGTACAGGTAGATACCGGTGAGCAACGTGCCGATCGGGATCGCACAGTCGCCGATGGTGTGGCAGAGGTCGCTGGCGAAGACGATCGGGGCACTCTTACCGAAGCCCGCGAAATTAATCGCTAAGGCCACAAACAAGGCCACCGTCATCGGCTGCAGGAGATTCTTGAGCCCGCGGCGAAGGGAGTCGCCGGAGAGCATGGCCACACCGACCGTCCATACCGCCGCCTCGACGCCGACATTATGCACCAGCAGCACGCCAACGACGTCATTATCGAATAAGGCCGCCGTGACCGGGATGCCGAGGTAACCGAAATTATTAACCCCCGCCGAGAAGGCGAAGGTGCGACGTGCCGTGCCAGCGGGAACCTTGAGGAGCGAGCCGATGGCCGTCGCAACGGCATAGCCAGTCACGATCATCAGGAAACCGGCGCCGAGGTAGAGCAAAGCCTGCGAGCCCGACGCGATCAGGGGATTGCCGCTCACGCGCGAGAAGATCATCGCCGGGAAGAAGACCCAGATGATCATGCGCATCAGCGGCTGGCGGGCATGTGCGCCCACCCAACCCTGGCGGGCCATGAACCAGCCGAGCAGGATCAGCAGCCCGAGACGGGTGATGGCCAGCGCGACGTCGGCGGAGAAGACATTCATGGACGAAGCCGACTATCCCGAGCGCGACGCATGGGGAAAGAGAAAAACTCCGCAAGGTGTAAGCGGTTAGCGGTTGGCGGTTAGCGGTTAGGAAAAGACCTCACACCACCAAACCCAAGTCCTGAACAATCCCAAAGCCCCACCATCCCCAACCTCTCCCCGCCTTTGACCTATCCCTATCGTTTATCCCCCATCCTCCATCCAACTCTCCCCGCTGTCATCTCATCTAACCGCCAACCGCTAACCGCCAACCGCTTCCACCCATGAGGCCGCCTACCTTGACATTCCCGGCCGAATGAGGATAATAGATAGCGTTCCTTCTCAGTCGGATCCCGCAAATGACCGACGTCTCATTTCGGGGGTGTTCCGGATTCGATTCCCGCCAAGATATCGCGACGGCATGCAGAGGGTAGTCG
>CALQQQ010000178.1 GCA_943332745.1 Opitutus sp. GAS368
CGATTGCAGCCGCGCCCGCATCATGGTCGAGCTGCGCTACCCGATCATGCAGAAGTCCCTGCGTTCGGGTCTCGAAGGCTGGCAGTATTACCGTGCCGTCCTCGAAGGCACCATCGACGACCTCGACCGCCTCCGCCGCTACGTCCATTTCGACTTCGTCTACTCGTCCGCCTGCCCTTGCTCCGCCGAGCTCACCGAGCACGCCCGCGAAGAGCGCTCCGCCTACGGCATCCCGCATTCTCAGCGCTCCAAGGCCCGCGTGGTCGCCGAGGTCTCGCCTGGCCGTGCCCTTTACATCGAGGACATGAAGGACCTTTGCCTCAAGGGCCTCCAGACCGAGACCCAAGTCATGGTGAAGCGCGAGGACGAGCAGGCCTTCGCCGAGCTCAACGGTGCCTATTCCAAGTTCGTCGAGGACGCCGCCCGCGTCGTCTATGAGCAGTTCGACGCCGATGCGCGCGTGCGCGACTTCGTCATCGCCTGCTCGCACCTCGAGTCCCTGCATTCCCATGATGCCATCTCGGTCATCAACAAGGGCATGCCGAGCGGTCTTTCGGCGGATTTCAGCAATTTCAGAGACCTGATCTGCTAGTCTGCTGACGGCTTGCCCATCTGGGGTGACCGTCCTACGGTCACTTTCATGAGGGGGTAGCTCAGCTGGATTCAGAGCAGCAGCCTTCTAAGCCGCCGGTCGCGGGTTCGAGTCCCGCCCTCCTCACCACTTTCCTAGCCCGCCGCCCTTTTCGGGGAGGCGGGCTAACCGTATCCGGATGTTCTGGGTTTGCGGCAGGCTGACCTAGCGACTACTCCCAGTCATGCAAATCCACGTCGCCCGGAATTCCGCTCAGCTCGGGATTTTCGCCCCCGAAGAAATTATCGCCGGCCTAAAGTCGGGTCGCTTCCTCGCCTCCGACCTCGCTTGGCGTGACGGCATGCCGGCCTGGACTCCGCTCGGCGACTGGTCTGAGTTCCGCGGCGTCGGCGTGCCGCCTCCATCGCCCGGCGTGCGTGCGGCCGATGCGCCGCTTACCTCGACGATTCCTTGGGAGCAGGGCAAGTCGCTTAGTTCTTTCTTTGCGACGATCAAGATGGCGATCGTAAGCCCGTCTTCCCTTTCGACCGGGCGCTACGCTTTCGGGGACTGGCTGGTCTTCTGCTATGTGGGAGTGCTGGTCGCACTTCCGTTCCAGTTGATCAACGTCGTGGCTTTCGGAGATAAGAATGCACAGCTCGGCGAATTCCTCCGCAGTTTAAATATACCTGAACTTAGCAAGGCGACGGAAAAGATGGTGAGCGCCGAGCCAGCGCCCGTCTGGCTAACGCTCGTCGGCCTTGTGATGGGGTTGGCTTTCGCGCCACTCGTCTACGCTTTCTTCGCCCTGCTGCATTGGGTAGGTCAGCGTATTTTCCGCATCCGGGTTTCCGTGGAACGAACAGTGGTTGCATCTCTGCTCGCCACCACGACCCTGGCCGTGGTGATGGCGCCGCTGCAACTACTCGGCTTTAGTTTTAGCGTGCAGATGGCCTTGAGCGCGGTCGTGTTCATCCCCGCCTGTGTTATTTATTACCGCGCCTTCGGTGTCGCGACAGCAGTAAGCCCGTGGGCCCAGTTCGGCATCGATAACTTCGTTTGGTTCGTCCTCTGCTGCTGCTGTTGCGTCACTCCGGTCGCGTTGTTCGCCTGGTCCTTGGCGGGCCGGTCCGGGATGTCGTTCGGGGGGTAATCGGTGCTAAGCCTAATCCGCCGACCCGCCTATCCCGGCGAGCTCAACCACGAGCTCGTCTGGCCGGCGGCTTTTCTCGGCGGCGCGGTGTTCGCCTGGGGTTGGTTCCTGTCCGGCCTGCAGCTGCCTCAGTGCATCTTCATGCGCCTGACTGGTCTGCCGTGCCTCGGCTGCGGCGGTACGCGCTGCGCACGCAATCTGGTTAATCTCGATCTGGGTCAGGCGTTCCTCTTCCACCCAGGCTTCTTCCTCGTCGTCACGTTGGCCTTACTCTGGACGGTCTACTCGGCGATCTTCTGGCTCCGTCGTGATCCGCTTCGGCTTCGCCTCTTCATCGAGCCGGCCTATTCCCGTCGCGTCCGGATTGCCTTCGTGGCCGTGCTCGTCGCCCACTGGTCCTGGCAGTGTTATTACCTGACACGCTGACATGATCCGGAACCTGCTCCGCTTCTTCGGTTGGGTCTGCGTGCTCGTGCTGCTTTCGGTCGGCGTGCTGGGGCTGGTCTATGTTCTCTCCGAACGGTCGCAGAAAATCGCCATCGAGCAACGGGTACTAAACGCGGTCGATACGGTACGCGAAGACGGCACGACGCCCCGCAAGGTCGTCGACGCCCTGGATCGCTTGGCCGATGGCACCGAAGTGGTAAAGGGCGACATCGTCCCCGCGCCGGCGCCGGATATGAATACGACCGCCCCTTATGGCGAGCCGGCCGATCGCCTGGGTCTGAAGCACCTCGTTAATCGCGGCTACTCGGTCGGCTACGACGATGCGCTGCCTGCCCCGCGTTGGTCTTCTTATCGCGTCTTCCCCTATAAGGACGTGCACCTCGAGCGGCCTTCTTCGTTCAAGTCCGACGGCCGTACCTCGGCCCGCGTGACGACTTCGGAGTACGTGCGTTCCGGCTACGACCGTGGGCACCTTTCGCCGAACTACGCGATTTCGGTCTGCTATGGCGAGGAGGCCCAGAAGGAGACTTTCCTGCTAAGCAACATCGTCCCCCAGCTGCATGCGCTCAACGCTGGCCTCTGGAAGGACATGGAGCAGCGGATCATGAAGCGTTACGTCCCTCGCTACGGCACCGTCTGGGTGCAGGTCGGCCCGGTCTTCACGTCGCCCCCTGCCAAGCAGGTCGGGCGCATCCCGGTGCCATCTTCCTTCTGGATGGTGATCTCGGAGTACGAAGAGTCCGTCGGGGGTATCCGCGCGATCGCCTACCTCGTCCCGCATGAGGAGAAGTGGCGAGACGCCGAGCTCACTCGTTATGTCGTGAGCATCCGTCGCGTCGAGGAACTGACCGGACTAGATTTTTTCCCGAAGCTATCCAAGGTCGCGCAAGACCGTCTGGAATCAGCGCCCGCGCCGCGCGCCTGGTGACGGCAGTTCGCGTCGCAGATCCGAAGCATGAATCAGGCAGACGCAGTCCGCTCCATCGGCCGTCGGCAGCCACATGATGGGCAACTTCGGCCAGGCCTGATGCATCGCCTTCTGGAGTCCGCCGACCTCAATGACGAGGATGCCGTGCGGCTTCAGCGTCTCGCGCGCTTGGGTGAGCAGCTTACGGATGACGTCGAGCCCGTCCTTGCCCGAGACCAGCGAGCCCTTCGGCTCCTTCTTGAATTCGGCCGGCAGGCGGCGGTAGATGCCTTCGGGCTCGTAAGGCGGGTTACTGAGGATCAGGTCGAACTTCGGACCCTTGGCCAGAGACGTCATGGTGTCGGTCTCGTGTAGCGTGATACGCTTCGAGAGTTTGTGGGCAGCGAGGTTGAGGGCGGCGACTTCGAGCGCCTTCTCCGAGAGGTCGGTCGCCTGGACGTGCGCTTTCGGGAAACGCTTCGCGAGCAGGACGGCGAGGCAGCCTGAGCCCGTGCAGACATCAGCCACGTCGGTGATCTGGGCGATCGGCGGGAGCCATTGCGGGATGGCCTCGGGGATGAGCTCGACGAAATAGGAGCGAGGGATGATGACGCGTTCGTCGATGTGGAAGCGAAGGCCGCCCAGCCAAGCTTCGCCAACGAGGTAGCCGGTGGGCACGCGGTCAAAGACGCGACGTTCCACCAGCGAGAGGAAGAAGGCCTTCTCCTTGGCCGTCAGGGCGCGCTTGAAGCAGGAGGGGAGTTTCTCCCA
>CALQQQ010000179.1 GCA_943332745.1 Opitutus sp. GAS368
CAAGGCCGGCGTCGTCGACCCGACCAAGGTCACCCGCACCGCGATCATCAACGCCGCCTCCGTGGCCGGCCTGCTGCTCACGACCGAGTGCCTCATCACCGACATGCCGGAGGACAACAAGCCTGCGGCCGGCGGCGACCACCACGACCACTGAGGTCGCTGACAGTCGTTCGAACAACGGCGCCCGATCGGGCGCCGTTTTTTTGTGCCTGGCCGGCCGGCGGGGTGGGGCGGTCTTTCATATTTACGACAAGGTCCCCGCCGGGGAGGGCTTTCAGTACTAGATTTCTTGTCTTCGCCGTATTGCCATGCGTCGAACGACTGGCTTGTCTTTTCCCGTACCCCTATGCGCCCCCTCGTCGCTTTCCTTTCGGTCTGCCTTTCCGTCTTGGCCTCCGCGGCGCCCGCCGCCGGCCCCGTCCGCGTCTTGTATCTGGACGCCAGTGGCGCCGAGCAGTCCGCCGTCGGTCCGCTCCATTCGCTGATGGCCGAGCTCGGCCGCGATGCAATCTGGTTCGATTATACCTCGGGACTCACGCCAGACGCCGCCACGCTGGAGCGTTACGACGTGCTAGCGGTGAAGCCCAAGGCCGATGGTTCGCCCGCCCTCAATACTTCGATCAAGCTGCCTAACGGCGCGCTGGTGCCAGTGCTCGTTATCAAGGCCGATACGACTCATGCTGCTTTCCGTACCCAGCTCGAGGCTTCGCTGTCCTCCGCCCGTAAGGCCGCTTGGCAGAAATTCCTCGCCCAGCGCGAACCCGAGGTCCGCGAGAAGAACGCCAACGTGGCCAACTATGAGAAGCGCCCCGAGCCGCTGACCTTCCAGAAGCCTTTCTCGGTCAAGGGCAGCATGGAGCGCACCCAGGTGCCAGCGGACATGAAGCTGGTGCTGTTCGCCGCTGAGCCTGACATCATGAAGCCCATCGCTTTCGCCTGGGATGGCCGTGGTCGGCTCTGGGTCTGCGAAACCTCCGACTACCCGCACGGCGTGAAGGAAGACCAACAGCAGGGCAAAGATCGCATCAAGATCTGCGAAGACACCGACGGCGACGGCAAGGCCGACAAGTTCACGGTGTTCGCCGACCATCTCAACATCCCCACGAGCCTCGTCTTCGCCAACGGCGGCGTGATCGTCGCGCAGGCGCCGAACTTCGTGTTCCTCAAGGACACCGACGGCGACGACAAGGCCGACGTCCGCCAGGTCATCATCACCGGCTGGGGTATCCGTGACACCCACGCCCAGACGAGCAGCCTCTCATATGGCTATGACAACTGGTTGCGCGGCGCGGTCGGCTACAGCGGCTTCGCCGGCGAGGTCGGCGGCGAGAAGAAGAACTTCGCGATGGGCAGCTACCGCTTCACCGCCGACGGTGCCAAGCTCGAGTTCCTGCACCAGTTCTCCAACAACACCTGGGGCTACGGCGCCAATGCCGCCGGCGATTCCTTCGGTGGTACGGCCAACAACGCCCCGATCTTCTTCGGCGGTATTCCCGCCACCGCCTGGGCCAAAGGCTCGCGCGGCATGTCGGCCAAGAAGATCAACGTCGTCGACAAGGCTCACACCATCACCCCCAATTTCCGCCAGGTCGACGCCATGGGCGGCTACACCGCGGCTGCTGGCTCGACTTTCATCTACTCCGCCCAGTTGCCGCCCCGTCTCCAAGGGAAGGCCATGGTCTGCGAGCCGACGATGAAGCTCATCGGGCTCATGGATGTGCAGCCGAATGGCGCCGGCTACGTGGCCAAGGACGGATTCAGCCTCGTCGCTAGTTCCGACGAGTGGATGTCTCCGGTCTTCGCCGAAGTCGGTCCGGACGGCGCCATCTGGTTCGCCGACTGGCAGAACTTCATCATCCAGCACAATCCGACCCCCAGCGTGGGTCGTGGTGGCTATGACGCTAAGACCGGCGTCGGTGGCGCCCACGAGAACGACCTGCGCGACCATACGCGCGGACGCATCTACCGTATCGTCTGGGACAAGCCGGGCGCCATCGCCAAAGCTACCCAAGGAGAATCTTCCGCTGAACTCCTGGCCGGTCTTTCCGGTAGCACGCAATACGGCCGTCTCCGGGCCCAGCGCCTGATCGTCGAGGGCAAGAAGAAGGACCTCGCCCCCGCTCTGCGTGACCTCGTGACGAAATCCCCCGCCGAGGTCGCGGCCATCCATGCCCTCTGGTCCTTGGAGGGCCTCGGCGAGCTCGACGCCCCCACGCACCAGTCCGCCTTGCTTTCCGTATCGCCGGAACTACGCCGCAATGCCATCCGCGCGCTCGGCACGGGTGAGTCCGCCCAGAAGCTCTTCTTCGGTGCAGGTGTCGTGGCCGACAAGGATGCCGCCGCACGCCTGGCCGCCTTCGTGAAACTGGCCGACTTCCCGACCTCGACCGAGGTTCAGACGCTCGTGCGCCAACTTTCAGCGGATGCCACCGTGAAGTCCGACGAATGGCTCAACGAGGCTTCCCGCCTGCTCGCCAAGAAGCACAAGACCGCGACCTACGTCCAAGGCCCTAACCTTTTACCTAATCCCGGTTTCGAAGAGGTTGCCGACGACAAGAAGACGCCGGTCGGCTGGAATCGTCGCGATTACGGTACGCGACCAGGCAACAAAGATGCGCAGTGGGGTGTCGTCGTCGATCCGAAGAACGTGCGCTCCGGCAAGCATGCCATGCGTGCCATCACCCGTTCCGATGCCGATACGAGCTACTTCGCGGATGTCGCACTTAAGCCGAACACCGAGTATCGTCTCAGCGCGTGGATTAAGACCCATGCGCTGCGCGGTAAGGCCAGCCTCAACGATCATATCGGCCGGGCTGAGACGGAGAAGGTGACTGCTCGGGAGTCCGAGTGGACCGAGGTCGAGGTGGTCTTCAACAGCGGCACGCGGCCCAAGGCCAGTATTAACCTGCTGCATGTCGCCGTCGGCGACTCATTCTTCGATGACGTGAAGCTCTGTGAGCTATCCTTGGTCGGCGATGCGCCGGTGACCGCCGGCGTGCCGGCCCGCGGCGAGCAGATCTTCTGGAAGCATCCTGTCGCGGCCTGCTCCATCTGTCACATGCTGGGCGGTAAGGGCAGCGCCATCGGCCCGGCGCTCGACGGCATCGCGACCCGCGCCACGCCGGCCTATATCCATGAGTCTTTGACCGAGCCGAACAAGGTCCTCGCGAAAGGCTTCGAGAAGCTGGGCGTCTCGCCGATGCCGCCGATGGGCCTGATCTTGAAGCCGCAGGAACTCGAGGACATGAAGGCTTTTCTGCAGACCCTGAAGTAAGTCATCGGCCCGCCCCAATCTGATTGATTCGGTGCCGGGCCTACCTATGCCTTTCGTCCATGTGCTCCGTCGAACTCAAGAAGCCGATGTCTCCGGTGGTTGGCCTCCTGGCCTTGGCCGCCGTCAGCGTCATCTCCTTTGCTATCCTTTATTTCGGGATTCCTGGTACAGGGTTCCGAGGGATGCAGACGGGCATCTTCTTCCCCTTCGAGGTGGAGTTCTCAGACGCGCGCTTCATGGACCACAAAATCAAGTGCGATTCGAAGGAGGTCACCGTCGAGGTCCGCAAGGCCCTGCGGAAGGTCAAGGCCGACTACCCGGTGGACAAGGCCTACGTCACGCTGACCAACTATCCATCGGGCTATAAGTTCCACGTCAGTTACGTGACCTATTACGGACAACGTTTTTCGTTCTTGTCCGATAAGTGGTTCCGCCGCGGTGTGCAGGTCGGCGAGCCGACGATCGATGCGGAGCTGAAGTCCAAGGACGACGAGTTAGAGAAGGCGATCCGCGATACGATCGAGGCCTATTTTAAGTCCAAGGGCGCCCACGGTTGAGGTGCCCAGAAGG
>CALQQQ010000180.1 GCA_943332745.1 Opitutus sp. GAS368
CATTCCGGGTGGCGGGTGGCAGCCCCGGGTGGCAGGTGGCGGGCAATACACGCTCAAAGGGAAACCGGATGATCGGCTGGGGTCAGATGGAAGCAGCATTAATTCCGGTTTCCCGATGCTGCCCCCTTTGCGCCCTGCCTCTCCCCTTGTCCCCGTGTCACCGTGCCCACGTGCCCCCTGACGACGCTTCCTCCTTTATCCCCCATCTTCCATCCCCCATCTTGAGTTCCGCCCCATGCGCCCGCTCGTCGCCCTCACCCTCCTCACATCCGTCCTCTCGGCCCAGACGATTACCATCGCGCCTGCGCCGGTCGATCGCGCCGCGTTGGTCGTCGAGTTCGACCTAGCTGAGGATACCACCAGACTGATAATCGCCACGAAGGCAGATGGCACAAGCCTGCCGGTCCAAGTTGAAGACAGTGGTAAGGCCTGCATCGTGGTCGGCTTCCTGCGGGCCAGTGAGTCGCTGACCCTAAGCCTGTCCAAGGTAGATACCGCCGTCGTGGAAAGCGTCAGACTCCGCCCCGGCGGCGACGGCATGGTGCTCAGCGTAGCCGGAGCCGAGGTGCTCAACTTCCGCACGGACAAGACCAAGAAGCCTCGGTCCGACATCAATCCCGACATCCTGCGTGCCGGCTACCTGCACCCGGTGCGCTCCCCCTCCGGCGCCATCGTGACGGGCGATTACCCCTCCGATCACGCCCACCATCACGGTATCTGGACGCCTTTCACCAAGGCCGTCTTCCAAGGCCGCACCACTGACTTCTGGAACATGCATTCGAAAAAAGGCGAAGAACAACTTCGCGCCATCGGCCGAACCTGGGCCGGCGAGGTCCATGGTGGCTTCGACGCCGAGCTGCGCATGACCGACCTGAGTGGCCCCGCCCGGACCGATGCACTCATCGACCGCTGGACGGTAAGAGCCTATGCCGTGCCTGCAGCTCCCAAGCCGATGCACGTCTTCGATCTCACGACTACTCAGACCTGCGCGACCAACGATCCGCTCGAACTTCCTCAGTATCACTACGGTAGCTTCGGCCTCCGCGGACCTGAGGCATGGGATGGCAAGGACGGCGCCCGCTTCCTGACGTCCGAAGGCATCTCCGACCGCAAGAAGGGCGAAGGCACCCGTGCCCGCTGGTGCTACCTCGGCGGCAAGACCAGCGCCGGCCTCTCCGGCACCGCCGTGCTGGGCTTCCCCGATAACTTCCGCTTCCCGATGCCCCTGCGCCTGCATCCGGACATGCCCTACTTCTCGATCGTCCCGCAGAAGCTCGGCACCTTCTCCATTCAGCCCGGCAAGCCCTACGTGACCCGCTACCGCTTCGTGGTCACCGACGGCGAACCCGACGCCAAGCTCTTCGACGCCTGCTGGAATTCATTGGCGCATCCGGCGGTGGTGAGTGTGGTGAAGTAGGTGGATGCGGAAAGCGGTTGGCGGCTGGCGGTTGGGAAAGACAACTTTAGGTCTTAGGTCGCGATCACGGGTACGGGCGGGTTCTGGCGTCAGACTAGGGGCCGATAAACACCTCCCCATCCACCATTCTGCCTAAAAGCTGCTGCCTCAAAGCAACCGCCAGTAAGATTAATGTGACCAACGACGCGCCCCGTGGTAAATAATAGTCGATGCCCCCTTCTGCTTTCGACGAAAAGCGCTTCATCGCCGAGCTGACCAGGCACCAGCCGGCCATCGGTTCCTTCTGCCACGCTCAGTTGGGAAATCGGCAGGAGGCACAGGAAGTCCTGCAGACGACCTGCGTCACGCTCTGGCAAAAGGCTTCCGAATGGGATCCCTCCCGCCCTTTTCTCCCTTGGGCTTTCGGCATCGCCCGTTTCACGGTGATGGCCCATCTGCGCGACCGCGGGCGAGAACGCCTGATCTTCGACGAGGACGTGGTCCGCTCGATGGCGAACGAATCGGAAACCTACGCGGCGCGGCACGAGGACCGGCGCGAAGCCCTCAGGGAATGCTTCGAACGCCTTGATGAAGAGAACCGCGAGCTGCTCCGACTCCACTACGTCGCCGGCCACTCGATCAAGGAACTATCCCGACATTTCGAACGGGGCGAAAGCGCCCTCAAGATGAACCTGCTCCGGCTGCGTGAACAGCTGAGCCACTGCGTCACCCGACGCCTCACCCCCCTTTCATGAACGACTCAAACGTCAGCCTGGAGCGTCGACTACTGCTCCTCCTCGAATCCGCCCGGGAGGGCGACCAGATCGCCAGGGCCTCCCTGAACGACATCGTTCGCAACGATCCGCATGCCCGTGCCGTCCTGAGCCGGTTGCTGGCCGACGAACATGCGCTCCTCGAACACCTGAGGGATGACGGTATCGCCACCTTGCTCTCCCCGGCGCCCGCCATCGGTCGTCCCGCCACACGCCCGCCGGCCTCACGCTGGCGCACCCTAAGCGCGGCCGCCGCAGGTCTCATCCTCGGACTGGCTTCCGCTTCTTTGCTCTTCGGCTTCACCCACGTCACGTCCGCACCCCGGCAACTGCCGATCGCGGACCCTGGCTTCGAGGCGAACGTAGCGCCCCTGGCAGGAGGCATCCCTTCCGGCTTCGGCGTATGGAGCGGCGATTTCGCCAAGAGCGTCGGACAAGAGCAAGGCATCACGCCCCATGAAGGAAAACATATGCTCCGTTTCGTCCGCTCAGACTCGCAAGACCCAGCACCCGCCCGAGCCAATCATGGCAATCTCTATCAATTCATTGACCTCCGCTCGCTACGGGCGACGATTTCCGACGGAACGGCGACGGTGGACTGGTCTGCCTGGTTCAACCGCGTCGCGGAGCGTTCAGCTGCGCCGACGCAGTTCGAGGCCAGCATGTGGGCTTTCAGCGGAGACCCCTCGGTCGTTCGCGCCAACTGGGTCGGCAATCTCCACCAAGAACTGGCCTACAGCACCTGGCGGATCATCTCGGACGACGACCCCAAGACCTGGCAGAAGGTCTCCGGCAGCCTGATCGTGCCGCCAAACACCGACTTCCTCGTCATCGAACTCAAGGCGATGCCCGGCGATCAGTCGCCCAAGGACGAGGTCTTCCACTTTGCCGGGCATTACGCCGACGACGTGCAGCTCACGCTACGCCGACATGCGCACCCCAAACCCTGAGCACCCCACCCTCCCCATGAACACCATCGCCCACCTGACCCATAGAGCCGCCTGGCTGCCAGCCTTGCTGGCATTTGGCATCGGCCTGACGACCGCCTCCGCCCAGACCGCCGCACCTACCGGCAAACCTCCTAGCTTAGAGTACAAGCTCGAGACCGTCGCCATCGAGTCCGGCGAGCGTCAGACGATCTACCGGACCTATGACCACATCGAAGCACCGAATTGGTCGCGCGATGGCAGCTATATGCTTTTCAACTTCAAAGGCGGCATCTATCGCATTCCGGCCGATGGCGCCGCCAAGCCGCTGAAGCTCGACACCGGGGCGGCAAGCAAATGCAACAATGACCACGGGATCTCTTTCGACGGGCGGCTCCTCGCGGTGAGCGCACGAACCGAGGAGAAAAAATCGCAGATCTACGTCCTGCCGATCGCGGGCGGCGAAGCACGCCTGGTGACGCCGCTCGCTCCTTCCTACTGGCACGGCTGGTCGCCCGACGACCAGACGCTCGTCTACTGCGCCGAACGCGATGGCAACTTCGACATCTACTCCATCGCGGCGGCAGGCGGGGTCGAAAAACGCCTGACGAGCAACCAGGGATTGGACGACGGCCCGGAATATTCCCCGGACGGGAAGCACATCTATTTCAACTCCGAACGCGACGGCACCATGCAGATCTGGCGGATGAAGCCGGACGGCTCCGCCCAGGAGCGGGTCATCGCCG
>CALQQQ010000181.1 GCA_943332745.1 Opitutus sp. GAS368
CCCAGCTTTGCACCTTTGCACTTTTGCACTTTTGCACTCAATCTTCCCCCATGCGCTGCCTTCTCCCCCTGCTCGCCTTTGTCTCCGTCTTTGCGGCTGACGCCTCTGCCCCACTCCGCGTCTTCCTCCGTTGCGGACCCAAAAGCCATGGCCCAGGCGACCATGACCACCCCGCCTTCGCCCGCGACTGGAGGCCCTTACTGAACGCCGCCGGTATGAAGGTGTCCGTAGGCGACGCCGACGACAAGGGTGTCCAGACCTTCCCCTCGGATGAAGAACTCGCGCGCACGGACGTACTCGTTATCCACCGTCAAGCTGGCGGTGACTTCAAGCCGGATGAGAAGAGCCGGGTCGAGAAGTTTGCGGCCCGCGGCGGCAGCTTCGTCGTCATCCACGCCGGCGCCGTCGCTGGCAACAACGCCTCGGCCGACTTCTATAAGGACCTCGTCGGCGGCTCGTGGCGCCAGAAGGTAACCAAGTGGCGCGAAGGCCCGATGGAACTCAAGTTCGTCGACAAGACCCATGGCATCTCAAAGGACATCGCGGACTTCGGCATGAAGGACGAAATCTACTACGACATGGATCTCCGTGACGACATCCACCCGCTCGCGACCGCGCCCACGCCGAAGAAGCAAGGCGACGGCTTTGAAGCGCAGACCCAACTTTGGACCTATGAGAAGCCCGGAGCGCAGCGCGCCTTCGTCTTCATCCCTGGCCACACCTACGTTAACTTCAGCCGACCCGACGTGAAGAGCCTATTGATTCGTGGTATCGGCTGGGCCGGCCGACGGACCGACCTCGCGGCCTTCGAAGCGCGGGCGATGCTCCCGGATTGCCCGCCTCCGCCCGAAGCGAAGAAGTGACCTTAGGGGTAGGGGTCGGGGTAGGGGTAGTGAGTGGGACGAGTAGCTTTGTTCGCTCTTAGTCCTAGCCCTTGCCCTGGCTCTAGCCCTCTCTCGCTTAGCAACCCAGGATCTCGCGGATCTTCGCGCGGCGATAGCGGAAGATGCTCTGGACCTTCGATTTCACGAACGGGTAGGCGACCTCGCCGAACGGCCAAAGCGGTAACTTGTAGAGGACTTCATCATCCATGCGCGTGCGCCCGCCTTCGTCGGCGAACGTGTGCGTATGAAACCAGACAGCGTACGGACCCTTGATCTGTTCATCAGCGAAGGCGTAGGGCGGCTCCCAATGGGTAATACGCGTGCGCCAGCCGAACGGCACGCCGCTCATTTTCAGATTATAATCAATCAAGGCACCTTGGCGCATTACGATCGGCAGAGGAGTCTTAATGCGAAAGCTGAGCTCGGGTGGCGTAATCGCCTGAAGGTTCTCGGCCTTAGAGAAGAAATCGAAAACCTGCTCGACCGGCAGCGGCAATAGCGTGCTTTCGAAGTAACGGTGGACGCCCGTGGGCAGCGAATGAGGCTTCGCGAGATGGTCGCGGCGATGGGCGCGGATGACTTCGCTGTAATCAGACACGGCAGGTGGCGGTAGAGTCAGGCTGGCTTGCCCTAGGCGGGGTGTCAAGGGACGCCCAAGGGAAAGGGCTTGCCGAGGGCACGGCACGGGCTTCCCTATGAGGCACACTCTTTTCCAATGGCCTCCCCCCATTCCCGCCGCAAGACCACCGGCGCCTTCGGCAACAACAAGCCCCGCGACATTCTGCGCGACTTCGCCCGCCCCGAGCCAGCCCCGGTCGACACGACCCCCCGCGAGCCCAGCTTCGCCGACAAGCTGATTAACTTCGCCCAACCCATCCTCGAGCAGGCCGGAGGAAACCATACCGCCGCCAAAGGCGCCATGAATGTCGCCATCCTCATCTGGAACGCCGCGATTGAAGGCGACCCCAAGATCCAGGAAGCCAAGGCCACCCTCGCCAAGCTGCCAGGCGCGACCGCCGAGCAGGTTGAAGAACTCGTCACCACCATGGTGGCCCGTAAAGCCGAGCTCTACCCGGCCGAAAACATGGTCGTCACCAATTTCATCCTAAAATTCAATCACAAGCGCGGCGCCCAATTCCGCGTCTCTGCCGTCAACATCAACCCGGAAGGCGTCAAGAAAGCCGACCTCCCGGATATGGTGAAGGTCTCGGGCTGATTAGAAGTTTCCCGTTTGCGGTGGACAGGGTTTAGGTCTGAATGAGCCTGCCCATGCCCACCGTCGTCCTCCGCAACGCCGAAATCATCAACGAAGGCCGGCGCCTCCGCGCCGACGTCCTGATCCGTGCCGGCCGTATCGAGCGCCTTGGCGTGATTCCCGCCGGCACGAAAGCCGATCGCGAATACGACCTGACCGGCAAGCTCCTGCTGCCCGGGCTCATCGACGATCAAGTGCATTTTCGCGAGCCCGGCCTGACCCATAAGGCCTGCATCGCCAGCGAGGCCCGCGCGGCCGTCGCCGGCGGCGTGACGTCGTTCATGGAGATGCCGAATACGAACCCTACGGCCACGACGCACGAGGAACTCGAGAAGAAATACGCCATCGGCGCGGCGAGCTCCGTCGCCAACTACTCCTTCTTCTTCGGCGCCACGAACTCCAACCTCGACGCCGTCAAGGCGACCGACCCCCGCAAGGTCTGCGGCGTGAAGGTCTTCATGGGCTCATCGACCGGCGACATGCTCGTCGACGCCGTCGCCACCCTTGAAGGTATCTTCCGTCACTCGCCCACCATTATTCTCACGCACTGCGAGGACACCCCGCGAATCAAGGCCGCCGAAGCCGCCGCCAGGGCGAAGTGGGGCGAAGACGTCCCGGCCGGCGAGCACCCACGCATCCGCGATGTCGAAGCCTGCTACGCCTCTTCGTCCATGGCCGCCGAACTGGCCAAGCGCCATGACGCGCGCCTGCACATTCTCCATATCACTACCGCCAAGGAGCTGTCGCTGTTCAGCGCCGCACCGCTCAAAGGCAAGCGCCTGACCGCCGAAGCCTGCGTGCACCACCTCTGGTTTGCCGAAGAGGACTACGCCCGCCTCGGCCACCAGATTAAGTGTAACCCTGCCATCAAGACGTCCGCCGACCGTGCCGCCGTCCGCGCGGCCGTGGCGTCCGGCGTCATCGACATCATCGCGACCGACCACGCCCCGCACACGTGGGAGGAGAAATCGCAGACCTACTTCAAAGCCCCGTCCGGATTGCCGCTCGTGCAGCATTCCCTCCAGGTACTGCTCGATCTGGTTGCGCAAGGCGCCTTCACGCTCGAGACCGCCGTCGAACGCGCCTGCCACGCCCCTGCTGTGCTTTTTGGCGTCGAAGATCGTGGCTTCATCCGTGAAGGCTATTGGGCCGACCTCGTCGTCGTGGACCCCAAGAAGCCGCAGACCGTGACCAAGTCGGGCCTCCTCTACCAGTGCGGCTGGTCGCCCCTCGAAGGCCATACCTTCGGCAGCACCATCGAACGCACGTTCGTCAACGGCGTCTGCGTCTTTGAAGATGGCAAGGTTCGCGCCGATGCGCCGCGCGGCATGCGCCTGACGTTTGATGGGAACGCTAGGTAGAAGCGGCTAGCGGTTAGCGGTTAGCGGTTAGGAAAACAGTTCGCCGCAGGGCGAACCAAGGCAGGGGCACGATTCATCGTGCACTCCGATGCGGAGGTTTTGGCTAAGCTGCAGTCCTACCCTCAACCGCCCTGCTGCGGCCTGCTGAATCGCTCATCCTAACCGCCAACCGCTAACCGCCAACCGCTCGACTCTACTCCTCCTGTCCTTGCCACCCCACCCCGCCTCCCCCTATTAGTCCGCCGTGTTTACCCTTCTTAAGACCGATACGACGACGGCTGCCCGCCTCGGCGTACTGAAGACCCCCCACGGGGAGATCCGCACGCCGGTCTTCATGCC
>CALQQQ010000182.1 GCA_943332745.1 Opitutus sp. GAS368
ACGTCGGTGAAGTTGGAATTCCTCCCGCCGGATGAAGACACCGGCCGCCTGACCGGCGCCAGCATCGCCGCGGCCTCCGCTCGCCTCGGCAAGCAGCTCGCCGCCGTCATCTTCCCGCAGGTCAACCACCTCGGCCTGATCGAGGACACCGATGAGCTCGCCGACGCTTGCGCCGACGCCGGCGTGAAATCCATCGCCGTCATCGACCCGATGCTCTTGGCCACCGGCGGCCTCAAAGCGCCGGCCGACTACGGACGCCAGGGTGCCGACATCCTCGTCGGCGAAGGCCAGCACCTCGCCATCGGCGCCAACTTCGGCGGCCCCGGCCTCGGCATCTTCGCCGTCCGCCACAACGCCGAGCGTAAGAATGAAGTCCGCGAAACGCCGGGTCGTTTTGTCGGCAAGGCCAAGGACAACGCCGGCCGCGATTGCATCGTCATGGTGCTCTCCACCCGGGAGCAGCATATCCGCAAGGATAAGGCCACGTCCAATATCTGCTCCAACCAGGCCTTCATCGCCACCATCGCCGGCGCGGCCATCCTCGCCCGCGGCGAAGCCGGTATGGCCGCCAGCTGCACCGCCGGTCGTGACCGCGCGCACCGCGTGGCCGCCCAGCTGCACACCATCCCCGGCCTCAAGGTCTGCTACGCTCAGCAAGCTTTCTGGAATGAGTTCAGCCTGATGCTGCCGGAACCTGCGGCCGCCCTGCTCGCCAAGGGTCGCACTGCTGGCTTGCACCTCGGGGTCGACATCACTGGCCGCACGCCCTGCAACTGCGCGCTGCTCAAGATTTCGTTCAGCGACATCCAGACCGACGCCGATGCCGACCGCCTCGTGGCGTTCTTCGAAGGCCTCTACGGTAAAGCCACTGGCTCCGCCACGCTGCCGGCCGTCCCCGCCCACCTACTACGTTCCGGCGCGGTGGGTCTCCCGTCCTTCCCGCTGGCAGAACTCAAGGCCTACTACAGCAAGCTAGGCGAACTTAACGTCTCGCCCGATACCGGCTGCTTCCCGCTCGGTTCGTGCACGATGAAGTATAACCCACACATCAACGACTGGGCCGCTGGCCTGCCGGGCTTCACCGCTCTGCACCCGCAAGCCCCCGTCGAAGACGCCCAAGGTTCCCTGGAACTCCTCTGGCAGATCCAGCAGTGGATGCAGGCCATCACAGGCCTCCCCGGCCTGACCACCCAGCCCGTTGCAGGCGCCCAGGGCGAGCTCGTCGGCCTCAAACTCTTTCAGGCCTACCACCGCCACCACGGCCAGGCCCACCGCGACATCATACTCATTCCGTCGTCGGCCCACGGCACAAACTTCGCCACGGCCACGACCGCCGGCTTCATCAACCGCCAGCGTGCAGACGGTGCACCTTCCGGTATCGTTATCCTCAAGTCCGCGCCCGATGGCCGCGTCGACCAAGCCGACTTCGATGCGAAGATTGCGCAATACGGTGACCGTGTCGCTGGCATGATGGTGACCAACCCAAATACCTCGGGCGTCTTCGAAACTGACTTCAAGCGCATGGCTGACGCCGTGCACCGCGCGGGCGGCCTCGTTTACATGGACGGTGCCAATATGAACGCCATCGCTGGCTGGGTGAACCTCGACCAGCTCGGCGTCGACGCGGTGCACAACAACCTGCACAAGACCTGGACCGTCCCGCATGGCGGCGGCGGCCCGGGCGACGGCATCGTCGGCGTATCCGCCCGTCTGGTCGATTTCCTCCCCGGCTTCCAAATCGAAAAGCAAGGCGACCGCTTCGTGCCGGTCCGCCCTAAGCACAGCATTGGTTCTTTCCACCGCCACTGGGGTAATTTCGCGCACAAGGTGCGCGTTTACTCCTACCTTCTCCGCCTCGGCCACGCCGGCGTCCAGCGCATGTCCGCGATGTCCGTCCTCGCCAGCCGCTACCTCTTCAACCGGCTGGGTAAGCAGTTCCCCTCGCTGCCGACCGCCGCCGATGGCGTCCCACGGATGCACGAGTTCATCCTCACGCTCACGGAAGAAGACTTTAAGCGCATCGAGGCTGCCGGTATCCCGCGCGCGAACATCATCTCCCGCGTCGGCAAGCTCTTCCTCGACTTCGGCTTCCACGCCCCGACCGTCGCCTTCCCGGAAGTCTTCGGCCTCATGATTGAGCCGACGGAATCCTACACGAAGGACGAGCTCGATCGCTTTGCTGACGCCGTAGTGGCCATCGGCGAACTCATCCGTTCGAACCCCGAAGTACTCAAGTCCGCCCCGCGCTTCACGCCAGTCGACCGCGTCGATGAAGTCGCCGCGAACCGCACCTTGGTCCTCAGCGAGCACCTCACGGCCTTGCCGAAGATTAACGAGAATCGCCTCTCACCGGTCCTCCTCAACGCGATGCCCATCGCCGAGATCAAGGCCCGCATCCTGGCGACCGTCTAAGACTCGGCCTCAGACCGCTAGGGGCAGACGCACGCGGAAGGTAGTCCCCCGGCCGACTTCGCTGGTGACCGCGATCGTGCCGCCATGGGCCTCGACGGCCTGCTTGACGATGGCGAGGCCGAGGCCAGCCCCTTCGGCGTGACGCGAGCCTTCGGGGTCGATACGGCGAAAGCGTTCGAAGATATGCTCCAGGTTCTCTGTGGGGATACCGCGGCCATTGTCGGCCACGGTTAACTCCGCCTGCCCCTCTACAAGGCCCGTCGTAACGACCACGCGCACGCCCGCGGGATTGTGGAGGATGGCGTTCATCACGAGATTCAGAATGACTCGGCCCAGACGTGCCGGATCGGCCAAGACGGAGACCCCTTCGAGTTTAGCGTCCAAGGTGGCGCCCTTCTCCCGCGAGAGCCTAGCCAGCAGCGCCACGGCCTCGTCCGCGAGGTCGGCGAGGTCGCAAGGAGACTTTTCCACTGGCTGTGCCAAGTCGCCGTGGGCCAATTCTAGCAGCCCATCCGAAATAGTTTTCATACGGAGGGCGGCGTGTTTGACCGTCTCTAGGGCTTGCCGGTATTCCTCGGGCGTCCGTTCTTGGCGAAGGGCGCTCTGGCTATCGGAAAGGATGACCGTGAGCGGCGTGCGGAGCTCGTGCGAGGCATCAGCCGTGAACTGCGTCACGCGGTCACGGGCTTCGTTCATCTTGCCAAAGGTGTCATTCAAGACGACTGCCAGACGGCCTAATTCGCTCTCGGTGTCCTCCACGTCAATCTTCCGGCCGTAGTCCCCCGCCGCGATGCCCTCGGCATCAGCCGCGATGCGGTCGATGGGGCGCAAAGAGCGTCCGGCCAGAATCCAACCGATGCCCCCACCCAAGACGACGAGGATGACGCCTCCGAGGGCGAGCTTCCAGCCTAGCAGATGAAGTTCAGCCTCGAGGGCGTGAGTATCCGTGCCGAAGACCACCATCATTTGTCCCGGTGGGCGGTGAACCAGCATGCGTTGCCCCAGAAAAGAGACCATCAGGTTGACGGGCGGGCGGCCCTTCGCCGCGCCTTCGGTCTCATCAAAAATCTCTTCACGGCAGCGATCGACCAGGGCGGGCTCAACGGGTGCCAATGGAGTCTGAAATTGGACTGGCCCAACCATGTCGGCAGCGAAGACCCAAGTCTTCTCCTTGGCCAAGGCCGCTTGGGCGACCTCTCCCTTGGCTTGGCGTTGCGCCGGTGTGTCCTGATTCCGCGGCCGACCATTAGCACTCGGCGGCGGCGTGCGCGGGCCATTATTTCCTGGAAGGAGGTCATTCACCGCCCCCATGTGCTTTGCCATCATCTCACGTAACTGAAGGTCGACGGCCTGTAGCCGGTTCTGGCGCGCGTGTTGATAGAAAG
>CALQQQ010000183.1 GCA_943332745.1 Opitutus sp. GAS368
GATGGACGACCCGGCAGGCTCCGTCCGCCGGCTCGGTCAGGGACGCCTGGGCTTCGGCGATGGTCGTCGGCAGTCTCTCTATAAAGAGGGCGGTCGGGTGGGGGTGGGGGGGCACCTTGAGCCAGCCCCCGCGTAGGGTCAGTTCCCGCGGGCGGGGGAAGAACTTGAGCACCGGGAGGGCCATGGTACGAGGGTTAGCCCCCGGGGGCGTACGGGCAAGACGCTAAGATAGACTTCCCGCTTGGAACAAAGAAGGAGTCGCCTACATCTATCCCCTTACCCCTACACCCATGGTACGCTCCTCCCTTGGACTCTTCCTCTTCGCCGCGGCCGCCCAGGCCGTTCCGGAAGGGTTCGTCATCCGTGAGTTCCTCGGCAACGCCCAGGAACCCGAAATCTATCCGACTGCCGTGTCCGCCGCCGCCAACGGCGACGTCTACGTCTCTTCGGACAAGAACGGCTCCCTCGGCCACACCCCGGGTATGGGTCGTATCCTAATCGCCCGCGACACCAAGGGTGCCGGCGTCGCCGACCAGGTGATTGAATACACCAAGGTCGAGAGCCCGCGCGGCGGCCACTACGTCGGCGGCGTCTTCTATCTCGTCCACCCGCCCTTTCTCTCCCGCTTCCAGGATAAGAACGGCGACGGCAAGGCCGACTACGATACCGAGCGCACGTTGCTCGTCGATGGTCTCGGCGGCGGTATCGAGCACCCCCGCGGCGCCGACCACACCACCAACGGCGCCCGTATGGGCATCGACGGCTGGCTCTATATCGCTGTCGGCGATTTCGGCGCAGGACTCATTCGTGACAACGACGGCGCCATCGGCCTCGGCGACAAGAAGCGCGTTACCCTTTATGGCGGCGGCGTCATGCGTGTCCGCCCGGACGGCACCGAGCTCGAGAACTACACCGTGATGACCCGCAATATCTGCGACGTCGCCATCTCCCCGACCCTCGACCTCTTCTCCCGTGATAACACCAACGACGGCAAGGGCTGGAACACCCGCTTCCACCACTTTACCTCCTTGGCTGACGCGGGCTATCCGCGTCTGTACAAGAACTTCGCTGACGAGGGCGCCCATCCCCTCGCCGACTACGGCGGCGGTTCCGGTACCGGCGGCCTCTACCTGAGCGAACCCGGCTTCCCGGGTGAATTTGGCGAGTCGCTCTTCACCTGCGACTGGACCACGGGCACCCTGCATCGCCACCCAATCAAGCGCTTCGAAGCCACGTTCGTTGCGCAACAGGAGATCTTCGAGAAGGTCGCCCGCGCCACCGACTTCGATGTCGACGGTAACTCGCGCCTCTTCCTCGCCGACTGGCGCGGCGGCGGTTTCAGCTACCTCGGTAACGGTAAGCCCAAGTCGAAGAAGGTCATGAAGGACGGCAAGGAAGTCGAAGAGCCGATCTACTACCCGAACGGCACCGTGCAGCTCATCACCGCCAAGGACGTGAAGCCCAACGTCTACGTCGACGTCACCAAACTCTCCGACGCCGATCTCGTGAAGCAGCTCTCCTCGAAGTCCGCCGTTCAGCGCCTCGAGACCCAGCGTCAGATTATCGACCGCAACAAGGCCGAACTCGGCGAGCCCGTCCTCGCGATTGCGCAGTCCAGCTCGGAGCACCTCTACGCCCGCGTCGCCGCGATCTTCACCTATAAGCAACTGCTCGGCGCCAAGGCTAACGCCGGTCTCGTGGCACTCGCTAAGGATGCCGTCGTCCGCGAGTTCGCCCTGCGCGCACTCGCTGACCGCACCACGCAGCTCGAAGGCGTCCCCGTCCAGCTCTTCGTCGACGCCTTGAACGACGCCGACCCGCGTGTGCGCCTCCAGGCTGTCATCGGCCTGCAGCGCCTCGGCGCCAAGGAAGCCGCCCCGGCCATGCTCGCCGCCGCCGCCAAGTGGCCCGCCGACGAAGCAAAGCTCGACGCTGGCGAACACTACCGCCTCCCGCACACCGTCATCGCCGCACTCTCTCGCCTCGGCAACGCCAACGCCTGCCTCGCCGCGCTCGCCGACCCCGCCCAGCGTTTCGTCGCCTTCCGCGCGCTGCAGGGTATCCACTCCGACGAAGCCGTTGACGGACTCCTTGCGCTCAGCCTGAGCGGCGATGATGACGTGCGCTTCGGCGCGGTCGCGACGCTCGCTCGCCTCTACCACGTCGAGAAGCCTTGGAACTACAAGGATTGGTGGAGCACCCGTCCGGACGACCGTGGTCCTTATTTTACGCCGGACGCCTGGTCCGCCACGCCGCGCATCCATAAGGGTATCGAAGCCGCTTACGCTAAGCTGCCCAGCAAGCTGCGCATGGCCTCGCTGGAAATCTTGGCCAAGAACCGCATTGCGATCACCGACCTTAAGCTCGAAGGCCTCGACCCGCTCCGCCTGGCGATGGCTACGCAGACCCTGCGTCCGGCCGACCTGGCCCTACTCGTCGACGCCGCCCTCCAGGCTAACCGGAAGTGGGAAGAGCGTCTCGATTGCTACAAGGCCTTACTCAAGGTCGAAGGCGATGCCGGCCTCGAACCCCGCGTGAAGGTTCTCGCCGGCTGGTCTAAGGACGCCCAGGCGCCCGCCTCCGCCACGCAGGCCATCAATGACTTCATCTACGAAGCCGAACGCGGCAACCAGGTAAACAAGCTCCGCTCCATGGCGAACAAGGCCGACGATGCGTCCTCCACAATCCTCTGGAAGGCCTTGCTGAACGTGCTCAGTAGCCCGCTCTCGAAAGACCAGCAGAAGAAATCCGTCCGCGTCCACGTCGACAAGAACCCACGCGACCTCGGCTTCTTCCATGCCATCAGCGACTTCGGCCTAACGGGCTTCGACCAGCAGCTCGAAGAAGGCATGAAGGGCGACAACGTCATCCAGATCAAGGCCGCCCAAGCCGCGCTTGCCGCCGGTAAGCTCGCCGCTGCCAGCAAGGGTAAGAAGATCGCGCAGCTCGACGCCAAGGTCGTCGCGAACGCCGCCCTCAAGGGACGCGGTAACGTGAAGAACGGCCAGCGCCTGTTCACTCAGCAGGGTTGCGTCGCCTGCCACGCCGTCGATCTCGCCGCCGAACAGAAGGGTCCGTACCTCGGCGCCGCCGGCGCGAAGTTCCCGCGCGAGTACCTAATCGATTCTATCCTCGATCCGAACAAGGTCGTCGCCCAAGGCTTCCAGACCGTGGTGTTCACGATGAAGAACGGCCCCGACCAGATGGGCTTCGTCACTGGCGAAGCTGATGGCGTGGTCACCCTCCGCAATATCGCTGGCCAGGTCTCTAAGCTCAAGCGCGACGACGTGAAGTCCGAGAAGCATCTCCCCCAGTCCATGATGCCCGCCGGTCTCGCTGCGGGCCTTACCGTCGAGGAGTTCACGGCGCTCATCGAGTATCTCGTCACGCTCAAGTCGATCGGGGGCTGACGCGGCGCCTAGCCCGTGAGGGTCACGTGGGCAAGGTGACACGGTGACATGGGGAAGTGAAGAGGGCGCTTACGGGCGCCCTTTTTGTTTTGGTAGGGTCGGCTCTGCCTCGGGTAGGGCGGCGATTGCTATCGCCGCCGCTGACGGGGAGTCGTCGGGCCTTGGTTTACCCTATCGACTTCCTGGATTCGTCCGCGAACGGACGTGATGGCAATCACGTCCCTACCTCGAGGCATGAACCCAATGGGTAGCCCGAGCTCCCGGCTCCCGGGCCCGTCACCCGTCACCTGAGATGATTCCCTAACCGCTTACCGCCAACCGCTTCCACCTCTAGCGGCCGGCGATCCGCCGGCCGCTATGACATA
>CALQQQ010000184.1 GCA_943332745.1 Opitutus sp. GAS368
CCTGAGACAGCGGATGCGATGTCATCGCATCCCTACCCAAGGCGGAAGGCACAAAAAAGGGCGGCCGAAGCCGCCCTCAATAGGACAGCACGTGGTGCTGTCCCTACCTTTGGATGACGCTCACTTCGCGAACATCGGGTCTTTGGCGTTGGCGCCCGAGATGAGGTAAGCGAGGAGGTCGGCGACTTCTTCGGCGTTCAGCGAGTTGAGTAGGCCGACAGGCATCGGACTGGTGGAGTCGCGGTCGATGGTCAGGATGTCGGAACGGTTGACCGAGAGCTGCACCGACGGATCGAAGGGATTGACCGAGACCTGCAACTTGTCGCCTTCCTCATTGAGGATGCGGCCGATGGTCTTACCGCCGTCGACACGACCGATGACCGAGTTCGAGTATTGGTCGGAGACGATGGCGCTGGGCTGGACGATACTCATCAGGACGTCGGCCGGAGCGGAACGGGCGCCGAGGCCGGCGAGATCCGGACCCTGCGCGCCGCCGTTGTCGCCGAGGCGGTGACACTGCGAGCAGAGCGCGGCGGCGAACATCTTCTGGCCGTTGGCGAAGTCGAAGGATTTTTCGGCTTTGGCGGTTTCCCAGACCTTGAGGGCTTCGGCGTGCGTCCAGAGACGACCGGGACCGGAAGCGGTCGGGAGCGGTTCGACCTTCACGACCGGCGCGTTCGGCTCGAAGCCCGCGCGTTCGGCTTCCGGCATGGCCGCCAGGGTCTCCTTGCGGATATTACGGACGAAGCCCTTCAGTGAGTTGCCACCCTGGGCGAGGGCGAGTTCGTCGAGGAAGCCAAAAAACTGCTTCCGCAGTTCCGGCGTCCAGCCGACGGTGGCGCGGCTGAGGTAGACGGCGAGACCGATGCGCGTCGAGGAAGGCGTGACGGCCATCGCGGCGGCGGCGGCCTTGGCGTAACCGGGATGGCGGGCAAGGATCTCCGGATCGGCGACGACGGCCGGGCTGGGCTGCGCAATCTTCATCGCCTGGAGGACGCGGGCGGGCGCGCTCGGTTCGCCGAGGTAGATGGCGAGCTGGGCGAGCAGACGGTCGAGCACGTTGTCGCCGGAAGGGATGCGCGCGGCGCTCTCCTTGCCGAGGCGGGCGATGGTGGCCGCGTCGGGGCGGCCATGGCGCGAGAAGGCGACGTGCAACACGCGCACGCGGTCCTGGCGTTGACGGAGATTCTTGGTGTTCGCGGCCGAGTCGGCGGCGGTGACGATTGCGGCGAGGTCCTGCGGGCCACCACTGCGGGCGAGGGCTAAGGCGGCGTTGAGCGCGAGGTCGCTATTGGCGTCGGCCTTCACGCGGGCGCGCCAGGCGTCGACCGGCTGGTGCTCGACGGCGATGCGGGCGGCGAAGCGCACCCAGAGATCCGGGTGACCCATGTTCGGCCAGGCCTTGTCGAGTGCGGCAGCGGAAGGGGCGACGTCACGCAGGGCTTCGAGTTCACGGCGCAGCTTCTGCTCCGGCGTGGCGTCAAACCAGGCGGCCGGAGCGGTCGATTCCTTACCCTGGTAGGTGATGCGATAGAGCGCGGACTGACCGCCGCGACCACCGATGGTCACGTACATGTGGCCGTCTTGCGGGCGGATCACCGCGTCGGTGACGGAGAACGGCTTACCCGCGGCGAAGACTTCTTTGCGGGCCTTCCAGCCGCCGCCTTCGGGCGTGAGGTGAATTGCGTAGAGCGTGGCGAAGGTCCAATCGCAGGCGAAGAACGCGCGCTGGTAGGCGGCGGGGAACTTGGCTCCCGTGCCCATGGTGGTGCCAGTCGGGCTGCCTGGGCCAATGTCGACGAGCGCCGGCTGCATGTCGAGCGTGGGGAAGGCGTTGTTGCCGGCGCCGGAGCGCCAGCCGAGCTCGCCGCCCGGGGTGCTGAGGTAGATGCGGGTCGGGCGATACCAAGGGGCGCCCATGTCCCATTCCATATCGGAGTCGTAGGTGAAGATGTCGCCATCTGGGGCGACCGAACAATCGTACGGATTACGGAAGCTGGCGGTCACGCGGACCCAATCCTTGCCGTCCTTGTCCATGCGCGCGATCCAACCGCCCACGGCCTTGATACCGGAGGCGTGGCCGTTGGCGTCTTCGTATTTCTTCAGCAGGTCGTCTTCGTCGTAACGCTTCGTCGGAGCGCCGACTTTTTCGTCATCCGGGAGCTTCGTATGGTTGCCGCCGACCACGAGGATGGAGCCGTCGCGATCGAGGACGAGCTGGTGTGGGCCGTGTTCGCCCGAGCCCTTGAGGGGTCGGATCAGCGTCTGTTCGTCGTAGGAACCGTCGCCCTTCGTGTCGCGCAGGCGCCAGATGTCGCCCTTGCCCTTTTCGCTCGCGCACGCGTAGAGCGCGCCGTGGGCGAAGAGTAGGCCGTGGCAGCCGAAGAATTTCGTATCGATTTTGGTGACAACCGGCTTGTTCGGATCCTTGAGGGAGACGCGCCAGAGCACGCCGCCTTGGTCGCCGGCGACGAGGTCGCCCTCTGGTGAGACCGCGAGGGAAACCCAGGTGCCCTGTTCCGGTTTTGGGACGAGGTGCAGCAGCTCGGCCTTGAAGCCGGGCTGGAGGATGAGTTCGTCGGCCGGAGCAACCGAGGCGGTCGTGCCGCGCTTGCCGCCCTTCGCGAGAGGCTTGTTACCGCTGAACGGATTACCCCAGGGCAGTTCGCCCATCTTCTTCACGATTGTCGCGGCGGTCCACTTCGCGTCATCGAAGCCGGTCGCTTCCCAGCCTTTGCCGGGATCAGCGAGGGACGTCTTCCAATTGTCGCCAGATTCGGCGAGCACCTTCTTGCCGACGGAGAGACGGAAGGCCATCGCGGCGATGCCGCCGTCGTTGCGGCCGAGGACGGCGATCGTGTTCACGCCGGCCTTGAGGTCGGCGCCGACTTCGGCGGCGAAGGCTTGGGCCCAGTCATCAGAGCCGCCGAGCTGCTTGCCGTTGAGCCAGACCTCGCAGTGATTGTCGGCGGCGACTTGAAGCTGGGCCTTGGCCGGGACTTCCTTCAGATCGAAAGAGGAGCGGAACCAGACCTGCTGGTTGGCGACGTTGTTCTTCGCGCCCCAAATCCAGAAGGTTTCGGCGCGGAGCGGGGATGAGGCGAAGCACACCAGGAGTGCGATGATGAGGCGGAGCGACATAAGTGGATAAAGGGGTCGGGGTAGGGGTAGGGGTAGGGGTCGGGGTAGGTTTGATATGACCATAAGGGAGGGGGGCTGTTCCATCTTAAAGAAAGGCGTCAAAAGCCGTCGATACGGTTTGCGGGTGGTGTAAAAGTGCAAATCGGCCTTCAGCCTGTGCAAAGGTGGATACATCCGTTCCAGGTGGCGGGTGGCGGGCGGTGGGTAGGGATGCGATGACATCGCATCCGTTCTACGGCGGTACGGGGAGTCGAGCCTTAGCTCGTCTCGATGAAGTCGCATCTCCGTCCGCGAACGGACGGCTCGGAGAGCCGTCCCTACCCAAGGCAGATTCAGGCTATGTCGTGACGCGGTCCCGACCCTACCAAGGGCTGAGATAACAAGGACAGCACGTGGTGCTGTCCCTACCTCAGGATGCTGCGTAGGGCGCCGAGACGGGAGGTGTCGGGCTGGCCGGAGGGAGTCCAGGTGGGGCAGAGCCAACCGCCTTCGTCGTGTTCGTTCCAGGCGTAGACGATGATGGTGTTCGCCGGACAGACGTCGGGATGCGCCTGCACGAAGGCGACAGCGCGGCTAAGGTGTCCGGTGAGTTCGCCGTTCGTGGGCGCGGCGGGGAAGGTCTTCTGGTCG
>CALQQQ010000185.1 GCA_943332745.1 Opitutus sp. GAS368
CCAAGACAAGAGGGGTTGGCCCCGCTACGGAAGCCATAAATCGGCCAATCGAGCGGTATTTACCCTTCCCGTCTTGCTCCTAGGGCCTGACGACCTTTGATGAAGGCCCGATGCCTGCCTCAGCCGAGCGAAAGCGTAACCTCGGGCGAGTCCCGGGGCGATGGTGGCTAGTTTCCCTCTATCTGGCACTGCTGGCCTTATCGGCGGCCTTCCCCTTCTTTAGCTCCATCGAGACGATCGCCGATGGCGAGCCGATCCGCGTCCCGGCTTTCGATCTCGTGGGTGATAAGGTCAAGAAGTTGAATTTCGAAATTCCCATCCGCGCCCGCCTTCATGGCGTCCTTGGCGCGGAGGAGGCTCAGGATTTCGTCCAGCCTCGCTTCCGTAAGAACGTCGTCGTCTACCTCCATCGTATCCCGTGGGACGCCCGCGGCTCGCAGTTCTGCGAGGAGCTCGCTCGCAATCCGGAAATCTCCGTTATCGAACCGTTCTTACCAGGCTTCCGCAGTACGCCGGGCGACGTCCCGAATCATTCGATGGAAGCCAATGCCGAGGTCGTCGCCGCCCTTGTGGCGCGCTACGGCATCAAGCAATATCACGTGATTGGTCAGGGCTACGGCGGCGTTGCTGCGCTTGAGCTCGCCTCAGCGCATCCGAATCGCGTCCGTTCGATGACGCTCATCTCCTCGCCGGGGGCGCAGGAGTTCGAACTGATGGGTAATCCGCTCGTCAATAAGATCGTCTACGGCTTCCAGGGCGCCGGCTTCTGGGTCTTCACCCGCTTGACGCCTTCCTTTGGTGCCGTCGACCTGCTCCCGCTCGACCGCAATTACGCCAAGACGGTCTTTGATACCGACATGTCGGATTCGAAGAAGATCCTCAGCCAGTGGACGAAGCCCCTCCTGCTGGTCCATGGCGACGCCGATTGGCTGACGCCGGTTGAGGCCGCCAAGTATACCGCCCAACTCGCGCCGCAGGCCAAGCTGGAAATCCTGCCGGGCGGACGCGATGTCGCCTTCGATGCGATTCCTGAAGTTGTCGGCAGAATCAAAAATTTCTACGCGGAGATCCCGGTGGATACCTCGCCGCGCCTAACGCCACCAGCCAAGGAATATCCCCCGATCCCGCATGCCAGCGGCATGCGTTACTGGATTCTGCTCTTCGTCATCTTGCTCTGCACTTTCGTGGCCGAAGATCCAACCTGCCTCGCCTCTGGTTTGATGGTCTCCGTCGGTATCATCGACTTCTGGTCCGCCGCCGCGGCCTGCACGGCCGGCATCTTCATCGGCGACACCGTGCTCTATTCGATCGGGCGCTTCCTTGGCCATAAGGCCATCCGGAAGGCACCGCTGAAATGGTTCATCAAAGAACACAAGGTGAACCAATGGGCGGGCTGGTTCTCGACGCCGAAAGGTATGCTCGTCGTGGTCAGCTCCCGCTTCGTCCCGGCCAGCCGCGTGCCCACGTTCGTGTCCGCCGGTATCATGAAGCTCAACGCTTTCCGGCTTGGCCTGCTGCTCCTGGTGGCGGCCCTCATCTGGACGCCTCCGCTGATGTGGCTGGGCTATACCTACGGCGCCACGGCGATGGAGGTCCTCTACCGCTTTAAGAGCAACGCACTCTGGGTGATCATCGGCTTCCTTTTCCTCCTGCACTTCGTCACGCACTGGATGGTGCCGGCGTTGACGTGGCGCGGACGCCGCCAGATCGTGATGAAGGTCCGCGGCTTCCTGCAGCCTTCCCTGTGGCCTGCGGCGGTATTGTACCTGCCGATCCGGCTGGGCATCCTCGCGCTGTGCCTTCGCTATCGCCGCCTGACGGCCTTTGCCTCCGCTAATCCCGCCTTCGGTCGCATCGGCGGTTTCATCGGGGATTCCAAGTCGCTCCTCCTGCGTCCGTTCCAGCGCGATTCTCGCTGCTGCCCGACACTCGCGCTCTCTCTCGAGGACTCCAACGACGACCGCGTGAAGGAAGCCGCTGCCTTCGCGGCGTGCCACGGCTTCCCGGTCGTCTTTAAACCGGAGGTCGCCGAGGACGGCGCCGGACTTCGTTTCATCCATACACAAGAGCAGCTCGAGCGCCTTGTCCGCGGGGCCACCGAGGATTTCCTCCTGCAGAAGTTTATCTCCGGTTTCGAGTTCGAGGTCGTCTGGCGGCGCAATCCCGGCAAGGACGATGGATGTATCATGGCCATCGTGCAGAAGCGCGATGTCACGGTGCGCGGCGATGGCGAGCAGACCCTCGAAGAACTCATCTGGCTGGACGAGGTCGCGGTCTCGCGCGGCGAACTCTTCATCCAGTGCCACGCACGCGACCTGAACCGCGTCATCCCCGCCGGCCAGAAGGTGACCCTTAATCTCACGGGTAGTTACGGACACGGTGCCCGTTGCCTCCATCGCCACGACCTGATCACTATGGAGCTCGACACCGCGATGACCGCCTTCGCTAAGCGTTTCCCTGGCCTGCACTTCGCCCGTTTCGATCTCCGCGCCCTTTCCATCGAGGATCTCAAGGCTGGTCGCTTCATCGTCACCGAGGTCGGCGGTTGCTGTCACGTTTCGAGCCTGGTGCGCGACGAGTCGCTGCGCTTCTCTCGTTCCTATGCCGTAGTGTGGAGCCAGATTAAAGCCTGCCTCGAAGCTGGCGCCTACAATCTCTCGCAGAAGGTCCGCCCCGTGCCGCTCGATGAGCTCATGGCCCGCTGGAGCCAGGCCCGCGGCCGTCACGACGAGTTCGCCGTCAGCGAGGAACTTTGATCAGCCGCGCGCGGTGAAGGCGTGGCAGAGGGCGGCCGCAGCCGCGTCGGATTCGTCGAGCGCGAGCGCGTCGCCGAGCCGGAGCACCGTGCGGATCATCCTTCCGACCTGCTCTTTGGAGGCGCTCCCATGGCCGGCTACAGCCAATTTGATGCGTGTGGGGGCGTATTCGCCGACCTTGACGCCGAGGCGGGCGAGCACACTCAGGGCGGCGCCGCGCGAGGCGCCCATCGCCTGGGCGGTGCGGAAGTTCTGGACGTAGATGGTCTCTTCGATGGCGGCGTGCGTAACCGCATGTTCGCGAGCCAGCTTCTCCACCGCGTCAGCGATGTGGCCCATGCATTCATAAGGTTCGAGTTTCGGGCCAAGCTTCAACGTGACGCTGGCGAGCAGGCGCATCGGCTCTGCGCGCGCGTCGATGACGGCTAAGCCGGTGCCACGTAGTGAAGGGTCGATCCCCAGGATGATGGCCCGGCAACCGCGTCCGGTAGGAGTCGCCAGAGTCTTGCGGGCACGGGGCGATTTCGCTCCGGTCGGCGTCGACGCGACGCCGCTAAGCTTATCCGTCCAGAGCGAACGCGAGGATTTCCGGGCCATGATGCGAGGATGGGCGGTCGCCCCATGATTTCGACAGCAAAAGTGTCGGCGACGGATTGCCAAGGCGCCTCCGCGGGGTAGGGTGACGTCATGCGGTTCTCGCTCTACCTCGCCTGCCTGACTTGGGCCGCTATCGGCATGGGCGCGGAACTCGAGGTCATCCGTCGCGTCGTGCCGGACATGCCGACCGTCGAGCTGAAGAGCACCGGTAAACTGAACCTGAAGCTCGTCTCGGAATGCTCCGCGCTCTGGGCGAGCCCTTCGCTGCCGGGCGTATTCTGGACGCTTTCGGATTCAGGTGCCAAGCCGGCCATCACGCCCATCCGAGCGGATGGCTCTTTGGTGATGACGCCGAAGGGCTATTGGGGTGGGGTCACGCTCAAGGGCACAGTGAATACCGACTGG
>CALQQQ010000186.1 GCA_943332745.1 Opitutus sp. GAS368
CCTCAACATGCTCTTCGGAGACCGCGCCAAGCTCGCGATGCTCCTGTGCGGCCTGTCGTTCTCGGCGTTGCTGATGGCCCAGCAGAGTTCGGTCTTCTTCGGCATCATGAGCTGGACCTACACGCCGATGGTCAACATCCGCGCCCAAGTTTGGGTGAGTGACCCGATGGTCGAGCAGGTCAACGACGCCAAGCCACTCCGCGACACCGACCTGGGCCGCGTCCGCTCCGTCGACGGCGTCGCCTGGGCCGCGCCGCTGCACACCTCTTTCGTTCAGGCGCGCATGCAGGACGGCAACTTTAAGCTCATCACGCTCGTCGGGATCGACGCCGACACTTTTGCCGGCGCTCCGGCTGTTCTCACGCAGGGGCGGATCGAAGACCTGCGCCTCCCCGATACGGTTATCGTCGATGAATGGGGCGCCGCGCTGATGGGTCGCATGACCGTCGGGCCGGACGGCAAGCCGCGCTCCACGCCCCTTAAGGTCGGCGACACGTTCGAGGTCAATGACATCCAGGCTCGCATCGTCGGCATCTGCAAAGTGAAGCGTGCTTTCACCGGCGGACCGTTCGTCTATACTACCTATGACCGCGCCAAGGGCTATACCCTCGGCGCCCGCCGCACGCTGAGCTTCATGCTCGTCGAGCCGCAGAAGGGCGTGACGCCGGCCGAACTCTGCGATCGCATCGAACGCGACACGGGTCTCAAGGCCTGGACGTCGGACACAGTCATCTGGAGTTGGGGCGAGCGCAGCTTGGCGCGCAATACTTTCTGGTGGTTCTGGACCAACACCGGTATCCCGTTTTCCTTCGGCACGGCGGTCCTGCTCGGTCTATTCGTCGGCATCGCTATCTCCGGCCAAACGTTCTACTCGTTTGTACTCGAGAACTTAAAATATTTTGCGGCCATCAAGGCGATGGGCGCAGGCATGGGCGTCATCGCCCGCATGCTCTTCGTGCAGGCCTTTACCGCCGGGCTCATCGGCTTCGGCCTCGGCGCCGGCATGGCGCAGGGCATCGGGCGCGCGATGATTGAGAAGGGCATGCCACCCTTCGTGATGTACCCGCAGATCCTCTGGGCGACGTTCGTCCTCGTGCTGGGCATCAGCTTCGTCTCCGCCATCATTGGCATTATCAAGGTGTCGCGCGTCGACGCCGCCTCGGTCTTCCGCGGATGAGCACCCTCGCCCACACCATCGCTGTCCGCGCTACCGGCGTGGATATGTTCTTCGGCACGCCGGAGAATCAGGTCGTCGCCCTCCAGCAGGCTGACTTCGAAGCCCGCCGCGGCGAACTCATCATGCTCGTCGGCCCCTCGGGCTGCGGGAAGACGACGCTCCTCTCGGTCATCGCGGGCACACTCACGCCGCAGGCCGGCACGGTCGAGGTCTTCGGCCAGCGCCTCGACGGCCTCGGCCAGGAGGAGCTCACAGCTTTCCGTCGTAAGCACCTCGGCTTCGTCTTCCAGTCGTTCAATCTCATCCCCACGCTCACCGTGATTGAGAACGTGATGGTGCCGCTCCTGATTCAGGGCCGTCCTTTCGACGAGGCCCACGCCCGCTCGCTCGCCATCATCGAGAAGGTCGGCCTCAAGGGCCGCGAAGACGGTCGCCCCAACGCGCTCTCCGGCGGCCAGCAGCAGCGCGTCGCCATCGCCCGGGCGCTCGTCCATGAGCCGCCGCTCCTCATCTGCGACGAACCGACCTCGGCCCTCGATAAAGACACTGGCGGCCACATCATGGAACTTGTCCGTGACCTTTCCCGCTCGCCGGAACGTTGCGTGGTCGTCGTTTCGCACGATCATCGTATCTTCCGCTTCGCCGATCGCATCGCAGAGATGGAAGATGGCCGCATCAGCCGCGTGGTCGATGACCCGAAGCTCCTCGATTCGACCCATCTCTAACCCCCTTATGTTTAAGAAACGTATCCTACTCTTCGCCCTCGCCCTCGCCGGCGCCGTCTCTGCTTGGCAGCTCACCCGCGGCACAGCCAATGAGGTGCCGATCAAGCCACCGCCCTATGAGCCCGCCACGCGCGATAAGGACGGCCTCATCGCCGCCGCCGGGCTTATCGAGGCCGCCGCCGAGAATACGCTCCTCGGTTCGCCCACGTCTGGTACGGTCGCTAAGGTTCACGTGAAGGTCTGGGCCAAGGTGAAGGCCGGCGACCCGATTCTCACGCTCGATGATCGTGATCTCCGTGCTCAGCACGCCGTCTTGGTGGCTGCGGTCTCCGCCGCTGAGGCCACCGCCGAACGCGCGGAAGACGCGGCTCGCCGCTGGACTGGCATCAAGGATAGCGGCGCGGTCTCCGCTTCCGAACTATTTTCCTACCAGATGGCCGCCAAGGAGGCGAAGGCGAAACTCGCCCTCGCCAAGGCCCAGCTCGACCAGACGGCGGTATTGCTCGATCGCCTCGTACTCCGTTCGCCCATCGACGCGACGGTGCTCCAGGTCGGCGTCCGCGTCGGCGAATTCGTGGCCGCCGGCGCCAAGGCGCCCGTCGTGCTCGGTGACATCACCCGTCTGCAGATCCGCTGCGACGTCGACGAACAACTCGCCTCGCGCATGCGGGAAGGCTTGCCGGCGAAGGGCTACCTGAAAGGCGAGAGTTCCCTTGCTGGCAGCAAGGATCGCTCCATCGCCCTGAAGTTTGTCCGCATCGAACCCTTCGTCATCCCGAAGACCTCGCTTACTGGTGCGAGCATCGAGCGTGTCGACACGCGCGTGCTCCAGGTAATCTATCAGTTCGAGCGGCCGGCGGGACGAGCACTCTTCGTCGGTCAGCAGATGGACGTCTATATCGACGCCTCCCAAAATGCTCCGGGTAAATAAGACGTTCCTCCTCGCGGCGCTCGTCCTCGCAGGCTGTGCGCACGACCCGATGGCGAAGCCGAAGGGGCCCGTCATGCCCGGTGCTTTTTCGCAGGCAGGCGCTGTCGCGGACGCAAAGTGGGCGGAGGCCTTCGGTGACTCGGCCTTGCTCGAACTCATCGCGCAGGCGCGCAAGAATAGCCCCGACCTTATCATCGCCCGCGCCCGTCAGCGTGAAGCGGTGGCCCTCCTCCTCGCCGCCAACGCCGGGAATCAGCCCGCCATCTCTGTGGGTGCTGGCCTTGAATCCTCCCGCATCTCCCTCGAGACCGGCCGTGTGCCGCTTGGCGTCGGTATCCCGCGTCGCACCGATGTCGGCGCCGCGGGCGTGAAGGCCTCCTGGGAGCTCGATCTCTGGGGCCGCGAGGCCGCCAAGTCTAAGGCCGCCGAAGCCGATTCGCGCGCGGCCAAGTATACTGCCGAGCAAGCGGACCTAGCCCTCTCGGCGGAAGTCGCCCGCCTGTGGTTCGCCGTCCGCGGCACCCGCGAGCAGCTCGCCTTCCTCGAGGCCGAGTTCGCGACGCGCTACCGCGAAATGCAGATCATCGAGCAGACCGTCGGTGCCGGCCTCTTGGATTCCGATCCACTTTCCTCCGCGCGGCTCGCCGCCGCCCAAGCCAAAGTAGACGAAGGTCTCGGTCGCCGTCGTCTCGCCGCCGCGGAGAACGCGCTGCGCGCGCTCATTGGTTCTATGCCGGGCGAGAAACTTCCTGAGGCGAAAGGTGTTGCCGCAATGCCGGCCTTTGGTGCCGGCATCCCCTCGGAGCTCTTGCTCCGTCGTCCTGATCTAGCTGCGGCCGCCGCGCGCCTGGACGCCGCGCTCTCGCGCGAAGGTGCCGCCATCGCTGATTTCTATCCCTCCGTGACCCTCTACGGCC
>CALQQQ010000187.1 GCA_943332745.1 Opitutus sp. GAS368
CCGGCCAGCGAAACGTTCCCCAAAGTCACCGAGTTCCCCCACCCGGCCTACATGGCATCGACGTCGCTCTATAACGGCGGCTTCAACGTCAACTCCACCTCCAAGCCAGCATGGAAAGCAGTGCTGGCGGGAATGAAGGGGCAGGTGCTCCCCAATGCCAACGGCAGTTCGACGAGTGCCGCCCTGACTAAGTTCGCCCGGGCGTTCGAACCCACGGGTCTCGGCAAGACCAAGCCATGGTCCGGCCACCGCGAGTTAGATGATAATGAAATCGACGCCTTGGCCTTCGCCGTCGTGAGCGAGATTCGTCGCCGCGGACCCTTCATGTCGCTCGCCGACTTCGTCAACCGACGCCTGGTCAACGATGACGCCTTCGGCTTAAAAGGCGCCTTGCAGGCAGCCATCGACGCCGCGGATGCGGGTACCTACCCTATCAATAAAACCGCCATCACGAACGGGGGTGGCACCTTCAGCGCCCCCGTGGGAGCTGACTTGCGGAACTTCGCCAGCTTGACCGCGCGACGGAACGAATACCCCGGCGGAAACGTCAACGGGATCGCCAACAAGTATGACACGAACAACCCTTGGCTGGATGTCCCGAACGTGGATCGCTTCCCCTCGCTCCGCGCCATGAGCACCACCAATAACAAGTCCAAGGTCACCGCGGCCTTAGGCGCCCCAGGCATCGTCACCCAGCTGGATGTCCTCAACTCCATCGGGCCCAACCTCACCGCCCGCTCCGACACTTTTGTCGTGCGCGCCTTCGGTGAAGCCCTCGACGGCAAAGGCGAATCCATCGGCACGGCCTGGATCGAAGTCGTGGTGCAGCGTTCCACGGAATACATCGGCCTCGCCGGCGCGGACCCCAACCGTCGCAAGCTCGCCTATCGCAACAATACGGGCACGACCACGTCCGACTACGACACCAAGCCTCTCCTGGAGAAATATGAAAAGCGCCCAAGCGCAGCCGGCCTCGACGAAGCCAACTTGAATCGGGTTTTTGGTCGACGCTTCAAGACCGTCAATCTCCGCTGGCTTACTTCCACCGAAATCTAATTCCATGCTCCGCACCCTCATGGCGGCCGTCATCCTTAGCGGCCTCCTCAGTCTTCCAACGCACGCCGTCGGGGAAGCCAACCCCAACGACACGACCGGCACCAAAAACGGCGGAGCCAAAGCCAAGTCTAAAGCGGACAGTGGAAAAATGGCTGCCGCCAAAAAGAAAGAGAAAGAGGAGCATCGCTGCAGCCTGCGGCTGATGTGGTGGCAGCTGCCTAAAGACTCCCCCGAACTCGGCCTCCAGCAGGAGGATGAAGTCGTGCCCATCGGCATCTCCCAGATGCAGGTGAACGGCATGATCGAATACCACGGCGACCCGGTAGTGCAGATCATGCGCAAGGCGCCCTCCCAGCAGCTCGACAAGCAGGGCAAGCCCATCATGATCTGGCTACCTTATGCCGTGCTGCCCCTGCGAAATGAGGACACGGATGTCTGTGCGATTCTCTTCGACAACGGCAAGGGCGGTGCCAGCAGCCGGCTTTTCGACTTCAAGCCATCGGCTTTCCCCTTTGGCTCACTCCAAATCGTCAACCTAACGCGTGGCAAGGTCGCCTGCTCGCTCGACGGTAAAGTCATCATGGCCGAATCCAATCGCGCCATTCTCTCCAGCAACTCCTTCGTGCAACGCGCCGCACCGCAGATCACCCTCGCCGTCATGGAGACGGGAGGCGAAGAGCACCTCCTCTTCACCTCACGCATGATCATGAGCAACACCGTGCGCTCGTTATTCTTCATCATCGAGCGGCCCAGCGAGGATATCGACGGGCGGTATGAAGTGACCAGCATCGTGGACATGAACCCGGCCTTGAGTGGCGGCGGCAAACCAGCCGGAGATAGTGCTCCGACCCCAAACAAGCCAGCAACCAAAAGCCTAGGCGAACCGAAGGCGGCCGGCAAGAAGGCCTCCTAACCGTCCTCCTGCGGACGGCCCCATTCATGACCCCGGCGCTCTTTCGGCTTATGCTCTCGGCTCCCTTACTGGTGCTCACCGCACTCGCCGCGGTGCCGGGAGCCGTGGATCCTGGGTTTACCTTCCGGCTCACGACCTCTTGGGCTGATCAGCCTACCGGGGAGCTCTCCGTCGCCATTCAACCGGGCGTCGGCCAAATCAAAGTGAATGCCCAGCAAGGCGGCATTGATTACCCGACCCTCACCCCCCACGGCAGCAGCCTCCACGTGACGCTGATTCCCGCACAACCGCGTAGCCCTTTCCTCGTAGCCCAGCTACCGATTCCGCCCAAAGGCGACGATTTCGCGCTCATCGTGGGGAGCCTCTCCGCAAGTGCGACGAGCGCTTGGCTGCTCCCCTCTGACCTGGCTCAGTTCCCCGCCGGTAGCACCTACGTCATCAATCGGTCGGCGAACTCGATCCGTATCTTTATCGAAGAAGATTCCGTCGTCATCGAGAAAGGGGCGTTCAAACTGCACCCACTAGTGGCGAAGAAGCGGATTGTGGCTCGCCTAAGAATCGAAGCACTGGCGGGGCCGACTTGGACAACGACCCGAAGCAACCGCGTGATTATCAGCCCAGATCAGCGCATGATTCTCCTCATCGGGCCCTCCCAAAGTAACAGCGAGCCTTTTGCCTTCAGCAGCGTGATCGATGCGAATTCAGGCTCATATCAGAAGCCCATCCCCATCAAAGAAGCGCCGCCGCTTCCTGGTCAGCCAGCCAAGTAACTCGGCCGGAGTGGGCGCGAAGCACCTGTCCGGGGTGTAGGGCGGGATCAAACGGGCCAATCGCGATGGAACTAAGGGCGGCAGCCTTAGCGGCCCCGGAGACGAGCACGACGATAGCGGCGCACTGAGCTAGACCGGCTTCGGTGATGGTCAGGCGCCAGCCACGGCCCGGCCATTCCGTAGCAGTGAAGCGGGGGCCAGTCTTCTGACCGATGAGCGGGCACTTCGGCCAGAGGGAGGCGATATGACTATCATCGCCGAGCCCGAGGACGCACAGGTCGAAAGCCTTGGTCGGTGAGCGCTTCGCCCAGGCGGCCTCATACGCGGCCGCGGCGTCGGTCGGGGCAAGTTCAGTCGGCCAAGGAAAGCGGCGGGCGGCAGGTACGCCGAGAGCATCGAGCATGCCGCGGATAGCATGGCCGAAGTTGGAATCATCCGAGGCGAGCGGGACGCAACGCTCATCGCTCACATGCCAGTCGATGCGCGCGATGGCTTCGGCCGTGAGCGCGCCCGTGCGGACCGCCCAGGCGTAGAAAGCCTTAGGCGTGGAACCGCCGCTCAAGCCCACCGAAGCCGGCCCGCGGGCGGCCAGCGTATTGATACGGGCCGCCAAGTCGGAGAAGGCTTCTTCGCGAGTCAGGACGCGGACCGTGCCGGCGGAAGTGACGATGTCAGGCATGGGGGAAAGTATTGGGAACGGAGTATGGAGTATCGAGTATAGAGTATGGAAGGAAGTAGGTGGTGGCGGTTAGCGGATAGCGGTTGGCGCCATAATAGGGAAACCGGAAACCGGATGATTGGCTGGGGCTTCCTTTAGGTAGCGCGGGCTCTCCGAGCCCGCCGTTGTCCCAATCGAGATTCGCATCTCCGTCGGCGAACGGACGGTTCGGAGAACCGTCCCTACCCGAGGAAGATCCTAAGCATCCTATCCAGATTCCGACCTCCCTTGCATCGGAACCGGCTAGGTATCGCGGCGAACGGACGGCTCGGAGAGCCATCCCTACCCAA
>CALQQQ010000188.1 GCA_943332745.1 Opitutus sp. GAS368
CCACCCCGCTGGCTCCCCGGATCAGCAATCTAGAGACCAAGAGCATCCCTTACGCCGATAGCCTCACCGGTGCGCCGACCAACGAGCAACCTGGCGACACCGGACTCTCGCCTAACACCCAACTCACCAAGGAATCAGTCGTTACAGCCTTCGTGAACGGCACCGCACCTCTGGATAATCCACGATTCGCGCTCATCACACCCGCTGGTGATGAGAACTCTCAGGAGAAACTGCTCTCCGACCATCGCCGGTCCGCGAGCGTCTTGCTCAACACCGGCGCCTTCAACGTCAATTCCACCTCAGTCGAAGCCTGGAAGAGCTTCCTCGGCTCGACCCGTAAGATGGCAATGCTCGACGGCAACAGTCAGCTCCCTGTCAATGCGCCCTTCCCTCGCACGCTCTCGCCAACCGGCGCCATCAAGGCCGAGGGCAACATGACCGATAGTCGCGCCTGGACCGGATTCAGCGACCTCACCGATGAGAAGATCGTCGCACTCGCCCAGGCCATCGTCGACGAAAACAAGCTGCGCTTCCAGGTGCGCACCCGCACAGAATGGGACCAAGGAGCGACCACGCCACCTGCCGCCCGTCTTTTCCGCGGACTGACCAAGGCGACCACCCCTTACCTCAGCCTTTCTGAATTCATTAACCGCTTCCTCTCTCCGCTTATCGAGTCCGACACCGGTCGATGCGGCGCACTCCAAGCCGCGATCTTCCGGGCCGACCAAACATATAATACCGGCCTCAGCGACCGGCTCATCAGTTCTCTCCCTGGCGTGGCGCTCACCACAGCCTCCGTCTCCACCCCGACCTCGAGTTGGTCCTTCGCCCCTAAAAATATCGAAATGATCACCCAGGGAGGCACCAGCCGCACCCATACCGCGCTCGGCGCCCCTGGCAACCTGCTCCAATCCGACCTCCTGCAAAGCCTCGGGCCCGCCCTCGCGACCCGCTCCGACACCTTCACCATCCGATGCTACGGCGACGCCAACGTCCTCGAAGGCCAGCCCGCCAAGGCCTGGATCGAGGCGACCGTCCAGCGCCTGCCGGAATTTATTGACGCGACCAATGTGCCGGAGACCGGCGCCTCCGCCCCGCGGCCGATGCTCATCTCCGTGGACCGTGACCAAAAATTAGACCCCCTTTTGTACGATCCACCCATCCCCGCCTCACTCTCCCGTTTCATCACCCCCGTCAACCATGCCCTTGGCCGCCGCTTCAAAGTCATTTCCATCCGCTGGCTCAATTCGGATGATATCTAAGCCGGTTCTTGGCCTACTCGTACTTGCGACGACGGCCCTCCTTTACGGCCAAGGTAAACCTGACGATTACATCGAAGCGAAAATCCGAATCGTCTCGCTCGAGCAACCCATCCTCGACCACGGCATCGTCAGCCGCGGTAAATTCACCCCGCTGATTATCGCCACGGCAGCGCTCAGCCGGGAGATCGACTATCGCGGGCCGGCGAAATTCGAGTTGTTCTCGACCGCGGAGCAGCCGACCGACGAAGCTAAAACCAAAGGCAAGGAAGCCTCCGCCCGTAAGGCCACTTGGTGGATCAAACTGCCCACCGACAAGACCGTTCACAGGCTGATTCTTCTCGTTGGCCAGCCTGCGGAGAGCGGCGGCATGATCGCCATGGAGGATGACGCGAAAACGTTTACCTTCGGCACTAACCGGTACCTTAATTTCTGTCCCTATCCCATCAGCGTGAAGCTTCCAGTCGGCGTGCTCCCGATCCCCAGCCAATCGTCCAAGACCACGAAGTCTGGCGCTAAGAGTGGCGTCTATTATGACCTCGTGATCAAGAGCAACGAGAACGGCGAAGAGAAGATGGCTTACTCCACCCGCATCCTGCAAAATGATGGTGTCCGTAAACTCTACTTCATCTATCCGACCCAAGCCGACACCAGTCGCTTACGATTCAAAGTCATCGAAGACCGGCCGCCGCCCAAGGAGCTTGCTGGAAAGAAGGAAGTCCCTGAGCCGAAGGGAAAGTAAACGGCCGCGGGAGAATCCGAGGTAGGACTCGCCCTTAGCTCGCGTAGCGCCAGTCAAGGATCTCGGCCTGCGGGATGCGCCGGCCCTGCCACCGGTTCCACTGCAGCTTTACGGCCATCTCGATTGCCTTACCGTGCTCCGGCATCCGATCGGCCATACGCCAGGCGACGAAGCTCAGGCGGCGCCCACCGCTAAGCGGAAGCTGATGGCGGAAATTGCCTTCGCCAAAAGGCGTGGCTGGACGATCAAAGATAAACCCCTTGAAGCCAAAGACTGGCTCGGTATTCCCTTCCCCGTAAGGCTGCAGCAAGTCGAGGTCATCCAGTAACTGATCGGTGACCTCCGAAGGCTTTATCCAATGGGCGATGTCGATGTCACGTCCGTCCGCATGAACGACGCCGGCAAGTCGCTGGGCTTCGACGGCGGCGGCGAAGCGCGCGCGGAAGGCCTCAACGTCTGTGATATTAAGCGAGACGCCGACGGCCATCGGGTGGCCGCCATAAGTCTTCAGGAGGTCGGCACAGGCACCGAGCGCCTCGACGAGATTGGTGCCGGGCACGCTACGGCCGGAGCCCTTGGCGCTCTCCCCTTCCTTACCGAGCACAATCACCGGACGGTCGAGTGCGCGGCAGATCTTGCCAGCGGCGATGCCGACGACTCCAGGATGCCAGTCGCCATGGACGACGTAGCCGGCGAGGTCGCCCATCGCCTTAGCCTGGGCCATGGCTTCTTCGGTGACCTTCTTGTCAATTTCCTGACGTTCGCGATTAATAGCGTCGAGCTGCGCAGCGTCGCGCAGGCAGTCGTCCACATTGTCAGAAAGCAGTAGACGCAGGGGCAACGAGGCATCCGCGAGACGGCCGCTAGCGTTGATCCGTGGGCCGATACGATAGGAGACGTCGACCGAGGTAAGCACTCCCCCCGGCTCCATGCCACTGACAGCGATGAGCGCGCGTACGCCCTTACGACGGGCTTCTCCGAGGACCTTGAGGCCATGGGCAGCTAGGATGCGGTTCTCGGTGCGGAGCGGCACTAAGTCGGCGATCGTGCCGAGGGCGGCCAGATCGAGATAGTCCTTCACTACGATGCTCGTACCGCGCTCGTCGCCGGCTAGGCGGAGCACCTTCAGGACGCCATGAACGAGCTTGAAGACCAGTCCAGCGGTGCAAAGCGTCTGCCACGGGGCATCCTCGGCGTCATTGACGCGCGGATTGACCAACGTGCAGGTCACGCGGGATTCCTTGGCCACGTGATGGTCGACCACGATGACGTCGACGCCCTCGGCGCGCAGACGATCGACCTCTGGTTTAGAGTTCGTACCGCAATCGAGGGCCACAAAGAGTTGCGGCTTAGCCTCGGTCAGCACGCGCTCGAGAGCGGCCATGGAGAGACCGTAGCCTTCCTCTAGACGTCGCGGTACGAAGTATTCCGGCTGGGCACCAAGGCGGCGGAGGAAGTGGACGAGCATCGCCGTGCTCGAGACCCCGTCGACGTCGTAGTCGCCGAGGATGGCGATCCGCTCACCTTTGGCGGCGGCCAGGACGAGTCGTTCGGCGGCTTCGCGCAGCCCGCCGACCGCGAACGGGTCGGAAACGTGGGCGAGCTGGGGGCGGAGATGACGCTCCGCCTCGGCCTCGTCCGGAAAGGAACGGGCAAGGACATAGGCTAGGGGTTCGGAAACCCCCAGCGCAGCCGCGATTCGTCGGGCAAGCCCGGCGTCCGCGGCCCGGTGAGACCAGGCG
>CALQQQ010000189.1 GCA_943332745.1 Opitutus sp. GAS368
CCCCGAAGCGGGTCGAGGACAGTAGGCGGTCAGCGGCGGCAGCATAGGCGGCTTCGCCGCGCTTGGCTGCGTCGGCTTCAAAGGCCGCGATTTCGGCCGGCGTGGGCGGCAGGCCGGTCAGGTCAAAGGCGGCGCGACGGAGCCAGGTCGCCGGCTTGGCTTCGGCGGAAGGCTGGAGTTTCTCGGTCTCGAGTTTCGCGAGGACATAGCGGTCAAACGGTTGGCGGGCCCAGGTGGTGTCGGCGACCTTTGGTGCGGGGGCTTTCTCGGGCGGCACGAACGACCAATGCTTCTCGTAGGGTGCACCTTGGGCGATCCAGCGGCGGATAAGCTCGATCTGCGCCGGCGTGACCTTGCGATTGGATTCCGGCGGCGGCATCTGGTCGTCCGGATCATGTGATATCAGGCGCTTGAGGATTTCACTCTTTTCTGGATGTCCGGGGACAATCGCGAAGACGCCGTCGTTATCTTTAATCGCTTCACTGCGCTGGTCTAGTCTTAGGTCCGCCTCGCGGTGTTTGGGGTCCTGGCCGTGGCAGAAGAAACAATTCTCCGAGAGGATTGGACGGATATCGCGATTGAAGCGGAGATCTTCGGCGGAAAGAGCTGAGAGCGAAAAGAGAAGTAAGGAGAGCGAACGAGGCATGGGGCAGGGCCAGAGTTAGGGCCGGGGCTAGGGCTAGTTTATGGTGTGATGATTTAGTCTGGCCAGGGTTCAGTTGGGAGTCTGTCCCTGGCCCTGCCCCTAGCCCTAGCCCTAAGCAAGGATCTGCTTCACGACATGCCCATGCACGTCAGTGAGTCGATAGTCGCGCCCCTGGAAGCGATAGGTGAGGCGTTCGTGGTCGAAGCCCAAGAGGTGCATAATGGTGGCCTGCAGGTCGTGGACGTGGACCTTGTCCTTCACGCCGCCGAAGCCCATCTCGTCGGTCTCACCGAACTGGAAACCGCCCTTCACGCCGCCGCCGGCCATCATGATCGAGAAGCAATCGGGGTAGTGATCGCGGCCGAGGACGTCGCCCTTGGCTGTGCGGCCTTCGCGGAAAGGGGTGCGGCCGAATTCGCCGCCCCAGACGATGAGGGTGTCTTCAAGTAGGCCACGTTGCTTGAGGTCGTTGATGAGCGCGGCGACGGGTTTGTCGGTCGCAGCCATCTTGGCGGTGAGGCCGTCGCGGATATCTTCCCTCGGGTTGGTGCCGTGGAAATCCCAACCCCAGTCGAAGAGGTGCACGAAGCGCACGCCTTTCTCGACGAGTCGGCGGGCGAGGAGGCAGTTGTTGGCGAAGCTGGATTCGCCAGGCTTGGCGCCGTAGGCCTCAAGCGTTGCGGGTTTCTCTTTCGAGATGTCCATGACGTCGGGCACGCTGGTCTGCATGCGGAAGGCGAGTTCGTATTGGGCGATGCGCGTGACGGTCTCGGCGTGGCCGAGTTCATCCTGCTGGCGCTGGTTGAGGTCCTTGAGGGCGTCGAGCGTGGCGCGACGGAGATCGCGGGTCATGCCTGGAGGGTCGTTCGCGAAGAGCACGGGGTCTCCCTTGCTGCGGCACTGCACGCCTTGGAAGACCGACGGGATGAAGCCGGAGCCCCAGCAGCCTTGGCCACCGCTGGGCTGAACACCGTTGGAGATCATCGTGACGAAGCCAGGGAGATCCTGGTTCTCGGTGCCGAGACCATAGGTCGCCCAGGATCCTAACGACGGACGGCCTTGGCGATTGTGACCAGTGAAGAGCAGGAGCTCGGCGGGAGCGTGGTTGAACTGATCTGTGTGCATCGCCTTCAGGATCGTGACTTCATCAGCGATCTTCTGGAAATTCGGGACAGCATCGCTCATCCAAAGGCCGCCTTGGCCGTACTGTTTAAACGTACGTGGGCTGCCCATGAGCTTCGGCACGCCGGTGGTGAAGGCGAAGGTCCGGCCCTTGAGGAACGAGTCCGGGCAATCCTGAGTGCTCCGTTTCACGAGCTCCGGCTTGTGGTCGAAGATGTCCAGATTGGGTGGGCCGCCGGACATGTGCAGGTAGATGACACGCTTGGCCTTGGCTTTGAAGTGCGGCTTGCGCGGGGCGAGCGGGTTATCGTTGGCGGAAGGGGCGCCGAGGGCGTCAGCCTTCATCGCATGGAGGGCAATGGCGCCGAGGCTGAACTGACCGACGCTACTGAGGAAGGTGCGGCGCGTCTGGAGGCTGAGCTGGGCTTCGCGGAGAGGGTTCATCTCGAAAAGGGGTAGGGATAGGGGTGGGGGTAGGCGGCTGGGCTCAGCGACGCATGAGGAACTCGTCGAGGTTCATGATGACGCTGCTGACGGCAGTCCAAGCGGCGAGGGTGGTGACGTCGGCGCCTTTGTCGGCCGGGCCGAGCGGATCGGTGGCCATCTTGAGGGCGAGAGCGGCGTCGGACTTGTATTGTGCGGCGGACTTCGTCAGCAGCTTCTTCAGCGTGGCGAGTTCGGAGGTGTCAGGTTCGCGCGAGAGGCAAAGCGAGTAGGCGAGGCGCAGGCGCGAGTCATCGGTGGTGCCACCTTCCTTGAGGAGACGGCGGGCGAGGGCCTGGCTGGTCTCGACGAACACGGGATCGTTGAGCGTCACGAAGGCCTGCAGGGGGGTGTTGGAGCGATCTCGGCGGACGACGCAGGTCTCGCGGTTCGGGGCGTCGAAGGTGGCGAAGCTGGGGTACGGCGTGCTGCGACGCGTGTCGGTGTAGAGGCTGCGACGATAGCGATCCTCGCCAGTGCTCGTAGCCCAGTCGCCGGAGCCGCCACAGGCGATACTGAGGCCCATGTTTGGACGGATCGGTCGGACGGGCGCACCGTACATCTTGGCGCTGAGGAGTCCGCTGACGGCGAGAGCCTGGTCGCGCAGCATTTCGCCGGAGGGACGGAAGCGCGGACCACGGGCGACGAAACGGTTATCGGGATCCTGCTCGTTGCGCTTGCTGTTGGCGGCGGAAGTTTGGCGATAGGCCCGGCTATTCAAGAGGAGCGTGAGCATCTTCTTCGTGTCCCATCCACTCTCAACGAACTCGGCGGCGAGCCAGTCGAGCAGTTCGGGATGGAATGGGAGGTCGCCCTGGCTGCCGAACTCTTCGCTCGAGCGCACGATGCCGACGCCGAACACGGTCTCCCAGAGGCGGTTCATCGTCACACGGGCGGTGAGGGGGTTGTCGCGACTGGTAATCCAATGCGCGAAGCCGAGACGGTTCTTGGGCGCGGAGTCGTCCCAGCGGGCGAGGTGGGTTGGCACCCCTTCGTCGACCTGGTCACCGAGGGCCTGCCAGTTGCCGCGGAGCTGTACGAAGGTCTTGCGACGTTTCTCTGCGGCGAGATCCTGCATGATCGGCACGGTGACGGGGGCTGAAGCCGCGATTTGTTTCTTGAGCCCGTCGGCGCGGGCCCGTTCGGCCTTGGTGGCGTCAGAGACGTTGCGGACGTAGTAATCGCTGAGCTGCTTGGTCTGGGCAGGCGTGCGCTTCTCTTTCGGCGCGTCGAGGGCGGTCTTGAGCGCCTTGTCCGTGAGGGTCGGTTTCTTGGTCAGCCACTCATCGAAGCCGGCAAGCCAGGCGGGGGTCGGTTTCTTGAAGGCCGCCTCCGCAGTGGCAGCATCTTTTGTCCACTGGTCGCGCTGGGCTTTTACGCCGGGCGGGTAGATTTCGTGGAGTGGCGATTCGTCGCGCTTATCACTATCGGCGCTCTGGTTGAGGAAGGCGTAGGAACGGAA
>CALQQQ010000190.1 GCA_943332745.1 Opitutus sp. GAS368
GAAAGGCCAGGAGCCGTAGTTATGGCGGCTGGAATTTAGCTCGTAGTGCGCACGCTCGGCGTAATGCCCGAGCACGGGCGGGTAAGCTGGCATGAACTGGTGGGTACTCCAGTTGGCGTGGCATTCCCAGAACCAGCCGACATGCGGTGAGTCGCGGAAGCCCTTTGAGTAATACTGCACCGAGTGGGTAAACTCGTGGATGACCACGCTGCTCCCCTCGCCCAAGGCGTTCGGATGCATGATCACATCAGCACCGCCGAAAGCGAAGCCATCCTTGTGCTTCGCGAGGCCTGTCCCCGTGACAAACACGTTAAGCTTATGGGGTGCGGGATCGGCGGCCATCGGCATGGGGGCGCCGAGCATGTCGAGGTGCGTCCAGACTTTCTCAAACCAGGCCTTCTGTTGGTCTAAGAATCCGGGCCCGAAGGCTTTCTTTCCTGACCCCTCCTTGTCAGCTCCGGTGTAAAAGGCGAAGTGCGGACTCGTCGTGACCGTGGCGGTCTCCGGAGTATAGCCCTTCATCACTAGCGGATATTCGCTGGCAATCCGGGGTGAAACCATCGCTCGACGCCTCGCCTCCAACTGCTCCGCCAGGGCACGATCAGCCGGGGACAGCAACTTGGCCGGATAGCTCCGCAGGCGGTAGTCGTCACGAAGGATGATCAGGGCGGCCGACGAGAATTCGCGATCCTCGCAGCGCAGTTCGACGAAGGCTCCCTTCACCGTGCCAGGCCAATCCTGCATCGGCGACGGGAAGTCCGCGAAAGTCCATGACCGCATCTCGCGGCCGACCGCCATCCGGCGACCCTCGGCCAAGCGCAGGGCTTCCGTCTCCTGCACCGAGGCGAGAAGCGGCCCGGCGACGAACAGGGCGAACAGAAAGCTGCGAAGGGGCATCCAGCCTTTGTAGCCCGCCCCGTCCATTCGCCAACCCGAAACCTCGAGCCTACTTCGGGCCCTCGGCCTTCTTCTTGGCCTTACCCTTAACCTGACCGGGGCGCTTCTTCTCTCCGGCCGCATACTCGTCGTCGACCGTCGGAACCTTCAGGTCGGTGCGCAACTTGGCGAGACGCACTTCCAAGTCGGCCTGAACCGCTTCATAGCCGGGCTGTCCGAAGAAGCTCTTTAACTCGAGTGGATCCTTCTCGCTATCGAAGAGGTCGGTCTTGGTCTCACCGTTACCGTAGTAACGGACGAGTTTGTAGCGGTCGGTGATGATACCGTAGTGCGGCGCGACATGGTGCGGCTGCGGATACTCGTAATAGTGGTAATAGAACTCCTTGCGCCAGTCCGCCGGGGTCTCGCCCGCGAGGATCGGCGTCAGGCTGCGTCCTTGCATCTCGCCCGGCGCAGGCAGACCGGCCATGGCGAGGAAGGTCTGGGCGTAATCGACATTCGAGACCAGCGCCTTACTCACGGAGCCAGGCTTGGTGACGCCGGGCCAACGGACGAGCAACGGCGTACGGACCGACTCCTCAAAGATCCAGCGCTTGTCGAACCACCCGTGCTCGCCGAGATAGAAACCTTGGTCGGCGGAGTAGATGACGATGGTATTCTCGGCGAGACCTTGCTCCTCGAGATACTTCAGGACGCGGCCCACGTTATCGTCGACCGACTTCACAGTGGCGAGGTAGTCATGCATGTAGCGCTGGTAGCGCCAGCGGACGAGATCTTTACCCGACAGATTGGCTTTCCGGTAGGCCGCGTTACGTGGCTCATAATAGGCATCCCAGACGCCGGCCTGCTCGGCATCGAGCTGCGGCGGGCGCACGAGTTTCACATCCTTCGGGGTGATCGTCTTTTCCAAGGTCATGTCGTTCTCGCCGACGGCTTTGGCGCGGTTGACGTAGTCATCGAAGAGCGTCGGCGGCTCAGGGTAGACGCGGTCCTTGTCGAAACCAAGGTCCTTGATATTAGGCTCCCACTCACGGTGCGGCGCCTTGTGCTGGCACATGAGCACGAAGGGCTTGGTCTTGTCGCGCTTGCTGATCCAATCGAGTGAAAGGTCGGTGATGATGTCGGTGACGTAGCCCTGCGTCTTGACCATGCCCTGGGCGTTCTTCATCGGGGGGTTATAATATACGCCCTGCCCCGGGAGTACCTGCCAGAAGTCGAAACCGGTGGGATCGCTGATAAGGTGCCACTTGCCGATGACGGCGGTCTGGTAGCCGGCCTTCTGCAATAGCTTCGGGAAAGTGACCTGTGTGCTGTCGAAGACGGAATTCGAGTTGTTATAGAACCCGTTCAGGTGCGAGTACTTGCCGGTCAGGATGACCGCGCGGCTGGGACCGCAGATGGAATTGGTGACCAGGGCCCGATCGAAACGCATGCCTTCCTTGGCGAGGCGATCGATGTTCGGGGTCTGGTTCAACTTCCGCGCGTCGCCGTAGGCGCTGATAGCCTGATAGGCGTGGTCATCGGAGAAGATGAAGACGATGTTGGGCTGCTTGGCGGGAGCGGCGGATACGAGACCGCCGACCAGACAGAGAAGAAGTGCCAGGATGCGCATGGGGTTATGAGGATTAATGAAGGCGAGTTCGTATCGGTCAATCGGCAACCATCATCGGTAAAACGGCAGCCTATTACGATTGAAACCTTCCCATCGCGAAACTGTCTCCTTCGTCATGCGTCCGTTGATTCTTGCCTGCCTTTGCATCTCACTGACGTTGTCGGCTGCACCCGACCCCACACCCCACCCAACCAAGAGCAGCCCCAAGGGCCTCCAGGTCCAGATGATTCCCGATGCCCTGGAACTAGGCATCCATCACGCCAACCTGAACATCAGGCTCAACGCACTGCTCTCCCCCGAAAAGGAAGCCAAGCCGGGCCAGCTCACCGCTTCGGCCGATGGATTCACTTTCGTGCTCAACCAGAAATACGTCGAGGGAATGGATCGTCAGATCAAACCCATGAGCGACAAGGGCGTCGTGGTCTCGCTCATTGTCACCACCTCGCGCTCGCCCAATGAACGCATCCGGAAGCTGACCATCCACCCGAAGGCCGACCCGATCAAAGGCACGACGATGGCCTCCGACACAGTCACCCCCGAGGGCCGCGCCTGCTTCAAGGCGCTCACCGAGTTCATCGCTCGACGCTGGTCGGCCGCCGACGCCAAACACGGACGCGTCTGGGGCTGGATTGTCAGCAACGAAGTAAACTCCCACCACGAGTGGCATCAGATGGGACCAGCGACAGCCGAGGAGGTCGCCCTGCAATACGAAGATCAGGTCCGCCTCGCCTGGGAATCCCTTCGTCAGCATTCGACCAACGCCCGCATCTATCTCTCGATGGAGCACAACTGGGCGGCTAAGAATCATCGCGATCCGCTCCAAGCCTGCCCGGGTCGCACCCTCCTCGTGCTGTTCGCGAAGCGGGCCCGTGAACGCGGCGACTTCGACTGGAACCTGGCCTTCCATCCCTACCCATCGAATCTACGCGACCCGCGCACCTGGCTCGATAAAGTGTCGTTCAATGACAACACGCCGAAAGTGACGTTCAAGAACCTCGAGGTGCTCGCCAAGAAACTGGCGACGCCCGAAATGCTCTACGCGGGTAAACCGCGCCGCCTCAGCTTCACCGAACAAGGCTTTGACGTCACCCAGCGCCCCGACGCCTTAGCCGAACAGGCCGCGGCCTACGCCTATGCGTGGGAAAAGGTCGTGCGTCTCGGCGATGCCGTCGACGCCTTCCACTATCATCGGCACGTAGACCAC
>CALQQQ010000191.1 GCA_943332745.1 Opitutus sp. GAS368
CCCCCAATGACTACCGTTGGTATTTGGATGGGCGACTGGCCTATACCATCCGGATTTCTCCCAGTATTCCGACCACGCCGAAGCCCATGTTTATCTCCTTAAGCCATAACGGGCTGCCGGAAGCGGGCTTTTTGAAGAGTTTCCCCGAGCCGACGCGCGGTCCTGAGCCGATGCGGGTGGATTGGGTCAGGGTGTACCAATAATCGGCTAGGGCTTGCCTCTTTCGGGCTAGTGGTTTCAATATAAGTTCCCCCCTTATTTATGAAAGCCATCACGCTTTTTTCTCTCCTTGCCGCCCTGACGTTGGGCGCAGCTCCCAATACGGGCCTGAAGCCAGTCTGGGAGGATGACTTCAATGGCAAGGCAATCGACCCCAAGAAGTGGAACATCAACGGCGGTGCCCACCTCGGTGACGGGAAGCTACACATCGAAATCACGCCCAAGGATAAGGCTGGCTTCTGGAACGGTAGTAACGTCAGCACGAACGGAAAGTTCACCCACTCCCAGGGATACTTCGAGGCTTCCATCCGCGCGATTCAGTCCAAGGGCCGCGGGGCGGTCGCCTTCGGTATCCGTAACCAGGACATGTCCAAGTTGCCCGCCGCTTCGTTGAATTTCAGCTTCAGCGGCGCCGACAGGATTGACCCGTACCTCAATATCGTCGACGAAGGCGGCTCGCATAACCTCACCCCGAAGGAGAGAGCGATCGCGATGGACGGCGGAAAGTCCTTCAAGAAGTTCCTGACCTACGGACTACAGTGGACCGACAAAGATTATCGCTGGTATGTCGAGGGCAAGTTGGTGCACAAGATGGTGCGCCCCATTCCCAGTGCGCCAATGTTCATTGAATTTAACCAGTGGTTGCCTGAAGGCGGTTACCTTAAGGACTTTATGAATCCTAAGCTCGGCCCCGAGCCACTCCAGGTCGATTGGGTCAAGGTCTTTAAGATTCCATGAGGTTCTTTCTCCTCGTGCTGGCCGCGAGTGCCTTTGCCGCCGATCCTTCGAGCGGCAAGAAGCTCACATTCTCGGATGATTTCAACGGGGAGAAGATTGACGAAACCAAATGGAACCTGCCAGCCAACAGGGAGACGGTTTCCCTCGTCAAGGGGGGCAAGGACAAGGTCCTGCGGATCTCCCTGCGTAAGGGGGAAGACATGATCCAGTGGAACGGGCTCACCACGAACGGAAAGTTCGAGCAGGCCCACGGTTATTTCGAGGCTTCCATCCGGATGCCTAGCTACAAGGGGCATACCGCAGTCTTTCGTCTCGGTCCGGCTGACGAAAAAGTAGCCCCGAGCTTACTGCTACTTTTTGAAGGCCTCGGCGCCGACAGGCTCATGCCTTGGGCTCGAAAAAACGACGACTCCGGACAGCGCGACTTCCGGCCAGAAGGTAAGTTGACCCAGTTTCTCAAGCCCGGTGAAGCCGCGAAGAAATTTAATACCTACGGCATCCTCTGGACCGAGAAAACCTTCAGCTGGTTCATTAACGGCAAGAAGGTCCATCAGGTCGACAAGCAGGACGTCGACAAGCCCTTGCGGCTCCATTTCATTCACCGGGTCGCCGAAGCCGAGCGGCCTGACCTTAACCTCAAGCAACTTCCTGACGATGTTGATATCGATTGGGTCAAGGTCTGGAAATAATTTACCGCATGAAAACCATATTTGCTTTTCTCCTGTCGACGCTCGCCTTGGGCGCCGCCAACCCGGCGTCCAATATGAAGCTGTCGTTTTCGGACGACTTCGATGCCGATAAGCTCGATGAGTCGAAGTGGGTCACCAATGGCGACCGCACGGTCCTGAGCTTCGTCAAGGTCGGCAAGGCTTCAGTCCTCCGGATTTCGCTGCTGAAGCGCGAGGACATGATCCAATACAATGGCATCAATACGCGCGGTAAATTCGAGCAGGCCCGCGGATACTTTGAGGCTTCCATGCGCATGAACGCCTACAAGGGCCATGGTGCCTCAATGGTCCTCCGCGGCAAGGATGAGAAGGTCGCCCCTTTCGCCATGGCCCTCTGGGAGTCGCATGGTGATGACAAGATGACCCCTTGGCTCCGTATCTTGGACGACAAAGGACAGCACGAGATGCGTCCGGAGAGGCCGGATAAGGGTGCCCTTAAGGCCGGCGAAGCCGCGAAGAAGTTTAACACCTACGGCATTCTCTGGACCGAGAAGAGCTTCGCTTGGTTCGTCAACGGCAAGCAGATCCACAAGGTGGACCGCGTCGCCATCGATACTCCGATGAGCCTCAGTTTCTCGCACCGTATCGGGGAGTGGGAGCGGCCCAATCTCAACCTCAAGCAGCTGCCGGACGACGTAGACATCGACTGGGTTAAGATTTGGAAGTAAGTCTGCCTTCAAAAGAGGTTTGCATCAGTACCCCGCTCGGCATCCTGCGGGGTACTTTCATGTCAGCTCCTTACGACAAGAACCATCCTTTCCCGGCCCGCCTTGTGGACCGACGTCGCCTGAGCTCTCCGGCCAGCCAGAAGGATACTCAACATTTCTCGGTTTCCCTCGCCGGCAGCGGCCTGACCTACAAGTGCGGCGACAGCCTCGGCGTCTTCTCGACCAATAACCCGGCCGCCGTGGCCGCTTTGCTGAAGGCCGCCGGCTTCACGGGTGACGAGCCGGTGACCATTCCGAAGGACCTGGCCCCGATTGCCCTCCGCCAGGCCCTGTCGACCCGACTCGCCCTCAACGGCCCAACCTATAAGTTCGCCCAGCTTCTGCATGATCGTGCGACCGACGCTGCCGACCAGGCCCGCCTCGCCGCCGCCATCGGCGAAGTCGACCCAGAGAAGAAGAAAGCCTGGATGGAGCAGCGCGAATTCCTCGATCTCTTCCTGGAGCATCCGTCCGCCCGTCCGTCTGCCCAGGATGTCATCGAACTGATGCGCAAACTCATGCCGCGGCTTTACTCGATCTCCTCCGCTCCTTCGAAGTATCCGCAGGAAATCCATCTCACGGTGGCGGTCGTCCGTTACGAGACTAACGGCCGTCAGCGCGAGGGCGTCTGCTCGAGCTACCTCGCCGACCGCGCCCGCATGAATGAACCGGATCTCCCGGTCTTCGTCGCCGACTCGCACTTCGGTCTCCCGGCCGACGACAACGTCCCTGTCATCATGGTCGGCCCCGGCACTGGTGTCGCGCCGTTCCGCAGCTTCGTGATGGACCGCGCGACCCGCGGCGCCAAGGGGCCTAACTGGCTCTTCTTCGGCGACCAGCGCAAGGACCACGACTTCCTCTACGCCGACGAGTGGGCGGACTACCTGAAGTCGGGTGCGCTCACGCGTCTCGACACCGCCTTTTCCCGCGACCAGGCCGCCAAGGTCTACGTCCAGGATCGCATGCGCGAGAACGCCGTCGAACTCTGGAAGTGGATCCAGCAGGGCGCTTATTTCTACGTCTGCGGCGATGCCAAACGTATGGCCAAAGACGTTGACGCGGCCTTGCACGCCATCGTGGCCGAGCAGGGCGGGATGACACCCGAAGCCGCCGTGGAGTGGGTGAAGCAGTTCAAGAAGGACGGCCGCTACCAGCGCGACGTGTACTGAGTCCGGCAGTACGGGCAGGGCGCTTTCGGCGGGGTATTAGCCACTTGCCAGCGACCCTGTTTCCTTGCACATAAACCCCCGATGCATCTCACGCACTCTCCTCGCGTCGCCCTTGTCACCGGAGCCGGTCG
>CALQQQ010000192.1 GCA_943332745.1 Opitutus sp. GAS368
CTGAGCCGGGCTGGCTCGTCGGCGGCGTCCCGCGCGATCTGCCGGACTCTGCCCACCCCGGCAAGAAGGGCGGCCCCTTCGTGATTGAAGGCGACGAATACGACACGGCCTTCTTCGACAAGCGGAGCAAGTTCATCCAGTACCTGCCGCACGTGCTTGCGATTAATAACTGCGAGTTCGACCACGCCGATATCTTCCGTGACCTCGACGACGTGCTCCGCACGTTCGCGCATGTCATTCGCATCGTTCCGCGCGACGGCGTAATCGTCGCGAATGGCGACGACGCCAACGTCCTCGGACTGGTGAAGAACGTCTCGTGGGCTCCGGTCGTCCGCGTGGGCACGGGCGCTGGCAATGATGCCGTTATCGCTGACTTCCAGGAATCCTCGACGGGCTCGTCCTTCACGTTGCTCTGGAAGGGCAAGGAGTGGGGCAGGGTGAAGTGGGCCCTGCCGGGCCTCTTCAATGCGCGCAACGCGGCGATGGCCGCCGTCTCGGCCGGTTTGCTACTCGATACCAAGGATCCGACGAAGCTGAAGCTCGAGGCGTTGGACAAGTTCCAGGGCGTCCAGCGTCGCCAACAGGTGCTCGTCGACCGCGCAGACCTGACAGTCATCGAAGATTTCGGCCACCATCCGACGGCCCTCGACCTGACGCTCGAATCCCTGCTCGCCCGTTATCCGAAGCACCGCTTGGTTGCCTGCTTCGAGCCACGGAGCAATACCGCCGCCCGCAAGGTGATGCAGGACGCTTTCCGTGAAGCGCTCAAGAAGGCCGATGTCGCCTTCCTGGCTCCGCCTCACCGCGCCGACAAGCTCGGCGAGGAACGCTTCGACAGCGAAGGCGTGGCTGCGGCAATCACCGCTGCCGGCAAGCAAGGCTTCGCTCCTGCTTCCAATGACGCCTTGCTCACCGAGCTCACCGCGCTCGTGAAGTCGGACAAGTCCCCGCGATGCGTCATCTTCTTTTCGAACGGCGCCTTCGGCGGTATCATCCAGAAGTTCGCTCAAGCTGTCGCCTGAGCTAACCGACCAAGCCGAGCGCCTGCTTGGCCTGCGCGGAGTCCTTGGTGATCTGAGCCTGCAATGCGGCGAGGTCGGCGAACTTCTGTTCGGCGCGGAGGCGGCGGACCCAGCGCACGCGCACGGCATCGCCAGTGGTTGGCGCGGTGCCGCGCAGGACGTGCGCTTCGAGTAGAGGCGCGACGGGTCCGCTTTCGACGGTGGGGCGTAGCCCGTAGTTGGCGACAGCGGGCATGGCTTCCCCTTTGAAGATGACTTCGACGGCGTAGACGCCGTAGGCGGGCTTTAACTCAGGCTCCCAGGCGATATTGACCGTGGGGAAGCCGATGGTGCGGCCGAGTCGTCGTCCGCCGATGATCGTGCCCTCAGCTTCATATGGCCGTAAGAGCATCGCGTTCGCGAGGTCGAGTTCGCCGGCAGCGAGGCACTGGCGGATACGCGAGCTGCTGACCGTCTCGTCGCCTAGGTGCACGGCTGCGACGAGCTTCACGCCGAGGCCTTCGGCGGTACCATGCGCGATGAGCGTCTCGCCGTTGCCGGCACGTCCGCGGCCGTATTGGAAATTGGAACCGACGTGGAGCGACTTGAGGTGGGGGAAGGTCGTCTTCAGCCACTTCGGGAAATCCGCCGCTTCGATGCCAGCGTGCGCGCGATCGAACTTCTCGTGATGGATGAGCTGGGCGCCGGCTTCCGTCAGGCGCTCATCCTTCTGGGCGCGGGTGAAGATCAGCGGGACCGCCGACTCGGGGCGCAGCACCTTGCTCGGGTGCGGGTCGTAGGTGAGCACGCCGACGATACCTCCGTCCGCCCGGGCGGCGTCGCGGGCGGAGTGCAGGACGGCGCGATGGCCGAGGTGCACGCCGTCAAAGGCGCCAATGGCAAGATGGAGGGGAAGGCTCATGCGGTGGGCGCGGCTTCGCTCACGGGCACGAGGGCCGCGACGAGTTGGTCGTCATTCATGGCGCCAAGCTGCGGGAGCGTGTGGCCGCGCGAAAGGTCGAGCTGGCCGGAGCGTGTGCGACGGAGCATCGAGAGGTGGGCGCCGGGTCCAAGCTTGCGGCCTAGGTCAAGCGCGAGCGTGCGCACATAGGTGCCCTTGGTGCAACGGACGCGGAAGTTGATCTTAGGGCTCTGCCACGAGATTAGTTCGAATTCAGAAAGGGTGATGGCGCGGGGTTCGCGGACGACTTCGATGCCTTTGCGTGCGAGGTCGTAAAGCTTCTGGCCGCCGATCTTCTTCGCCGAATGCATCGGGGGAATCTGGAACTGGTCGCCCAGCATGGAGGCGAGGGCGGCGCGCACCTGGGCTTCGGTGATTTCTGGCACCGGATTCGTCTCTAGTGTCTCGCCTTCGGCGTCTTGGGTGTCGGTGACAATGCCAAGCGTGGCTTCGCCGAGGTATTCCTTGTCCTGAGCCATCAACTGGTCCGAGGCCTTGGTGGCCTTACCGACGAGCACAATGAGCAGGCCTGTGGCCATGGGGTCGAGCGTGCCGGCGTGGCCGACGCGACGCGTACGATAGAGTCGGCGCACGCTGTCCACGACGTCGTGCGAGGTGATGCCTTGTGGCTTATCGACGAGCAGCACGCCCGCGGGTTCAGCGGCAGGCTCGCTCATTTCGCCGAGTATTCGCGATAGTGGGCGATGACAATCCCGAGGATCTTCTCGCGGTCCTGCGGCAAATGGCAGCCCTGCATGTTGAAGCCGGCTGCGAGCATGTGGCCGCCGCCGTTAAGTTTGCCGGCGCAGAGGTCGAGACGGAGCTTGGGATCACGGCCGCGCAGGCTGCCACGGATGCCGTCGGCGCCTTCTTCCATCAGCACGGCGATCTCGACGCCTTCGACGGAGCGGGGGAATTCGACAAGGCCTTCCTTATCTTCTTTCGAAGTGCCGGTGGCGGCGTAGTCGGCTTGGGTGAGCTCGCCGGAGCAGATCTTGCCGTCTTCGTGGAAGAGGATGGTGTTCAGAAAACGCTTGGTGAGCTCGAGCTTACCGCGGCTTTCCTGTTCGAAGACGCGGTAGTTGGCCTCGGCCGGGTCGGCGCCGCGGCGGACTAACTCGGCGATGATCGCGAAGACGTCAGCGGTGGTGCTGCGGTAGCAGAAGCGGCCGGTGTCGGTCAGGATGCCGAGGTGCAGGGCCTTGGCGGTAATGGTATCGACGGCGAGGCCTTGGGCGAGGGCACCGGCGGCAAGGATGTGGCAGGTCGCGGCGGCCTCGCGGACGACGATATTGGTCTGCGCGTAATCAGGATTCGAGGCGTGGTGGTCGATGTTGGCCAGGATGCCGGCCGGGAACTTGGCGAGCAGTTCCGTCCCAACGCGGGACGCATCGGCACAGTCGACCGTGACAGCGACGCGGTCGGTCGCGTCATAGTCGGCGGCTTTGATGAACTTTACGCCTTCGGCGTAAGGGACGAGATTCGGGGGGATGCGGTCGCGGTTCACGCAGATCGCGTCGATACCTTCGGCCAGGAGCATCCGGCAGAGTGCGGTCTGCGAGCCGATGCAGTCGCCGTCAGGGCGCATATGGCCCAATACGGCCACTTTCTGGCCTTTGAGACCCTTGACGAGGTCTCGGAGGGCCTCGCCCGCCGCTTGCATGCTGATACCCATGGTTTTGCGGATTAAGAAACAGGC
>CALQQQ010000193.1 GCA_943332745.1 Opitutus sp. GAS368
ACACACAAGTGAGGACGTGGGTGCCGCGGAGCGCGGGTTCCTTGGGCTGCATATCGGTCGAAAAGGGATGAAGGTCGGGCTTGCGGAGGGGAGCCTGCCGCACTCCATTGAATAACGAACGGGCGTCGCCTGTCCAAGCCCGATTAACCCCCCTTCCTGATGTCCGCCAACCCCCTCCGACCCGACCTGACCGGCTTCCGCCGCCGCCTGGCCGAGCTGGAAGGCCTGCTGGCCGACCCGGCGACTTTCGCCGACAACCGCCGGGCCGCCGCCCTGGGGGCCGAACTCCGCTTCACCTCCAAGGCGGTGAAGGCCGATGATGTTCTGGTCGCCCTGGAAAAGGAATTAGCCGAGTCCCGTGCCCTGTCCAATGAAGCCGACCCTGAGATTCGCGCGATGGCGGCCGAGGAGATTACCCGCCTAGAACCGGCCGTCGAAACCGCCCGCGAACAGCTCATTCGGTCCATCATCCCGGTGAATCCGGATGATTCTCGTAATGCTCTTGTAGAAATACGTGCAGGCACGGGCGGGGAGGAAGCCTCCCTCTTCGCCGCCGAGCTCCTCCGGGCCTATACCCGCTTTGCGGAGAAGAAGGGCTGGAAGTGCGAACTGATGTCCCTTTCCCATTCCGACTTGGGCGGCGTCCGGGACGCGGTCTTACTCATCGAAGGCGAAGGCGCCACCGCCCTCCTCCGCCACGAGGCCGGCGTCCATCGCGTCCAACGCGTACCCGCCACCGAGGCCTCGGGCCGCGTCCATACCTCCGCCGCCACGGTCGCCGTCCTGCCCGAGGCCGAAGAAGCGGAAGTCGTGCTCAAGCCCGAGGACCTCGATATGTCCGTCGCCCGTGCGAGCGGCGCCGGCGGTCAGCACGTCAATAAGACGGAGTCCGCCGTCCAAATCATCCACAAGCCGACGGGGCTGATGGTCTATTGTGCCGACGAACGCTCCCAGCTGCGTAATCGCGTCAAGGCCCTCCGCGTCCTGCGCTCCCGCCTACTCGATCTCACGCGCGCCAAGGAACGCGAAGCCCGGGCCGACGCCCGTAAGACCCAGGTGGGCTCCGGCGACCGTTCCGAACGTATCCGGACCTATAACTTCCCGCAGAATCGTATCACGGACCATCGCATCGACCTCACGGTCCACGGCATCGAACAGGTGCTCGAAGGGAACCTCGATCAGCTTGTAGACGCACTCTTCGAGGCGGATCTGCGCGAGCGCGCCGAAGCGATCACTCGACCGACAGCCTGAGCCGAGCCTGCGCTCCGTCAAAACGGAGGTCTCCCGCGAAGCTCTTGCCGTCGTCCATCCAGCCATCAATAACGCCAAGGGTCCGCTCGAAAGACCGGCCGGTTTCCTCAGGGGTGAAGACGATTGCCGGCCCACCATCCGGGCTCTTGGTGACAAAGGTCCAGCCACCCGGGACCTGACACTGCGTGAGCGCCGCCGCCAGCGGCGCCAGCTTCGCGTCCGCCATCTGCATGCCTGGTTGAGGGAGGTCGCAATCCTTCGGCCAGATACCTTTATCCCCGCGATACTGTAAGCACACCGCGCGAGCCTGGACGAACACCGCCTCGACCGAGCTAGCCTTCCGGTAATCGAGCACGATGAAGACCAACGCGATGGCAAAGCCGAGGCCAAGGCCGATCACGACGCCCTTTGCGGCCGTGTACCAGAGCGGGACGCCCGGCGGCAGGAGGATCTTCGTGCTGGGGTTCTCCGCGGCGGACATCTCTGGCACGATGCCCTGAGCCGGGACGGCCAGCAAGCCCTGAGGAAAGCGTTTGTTCCTTGGAGCGGAGCCCAGATACCCCTTCATTAAGGTATGGACGCGGACCACCTCCAACGCTTCGCCGGCATCGGCCGACTCTACGGACGCGCCGGCATGGAACGCCTCGCCCGTAAGTCCTTCCTAGTCGTCGGCCTCGGCGGCGTTGGCTCCTGGACCATCGAAGCCCTCGCCCGCTCCGGCGTCGGCCACCTCGCGATGGTCGATGGCGATTCGGTGTGCATTTCCAATACGAACCGCCAGCTCCACGCGGTCGCTGGTAATGAAGGCAAGGCGAAGACGGAGGCGATGGCCGAGCGCGCCCGCTCGATTCATCCCCAAATCCGCACAACCCTCCACCAGCGCTTCCTTTCCCGTTTCAACCCGCACGAGGTCCTCGCCGACTTCAACGGCGTAGTCATCGATGCGATGGACGCGCTCTCGCCGAAGTGCGGGCTGATCGCGGAAGCGGTGAACCGCAAACTGCCCGTAGTCACGGTCGGCGGCTGCGCGGGCCGCCTCGATGGTACGCGCAGTAAAGTCACCGACCTCCGCGATTCGCGCGACGACCCTCTGAAGATGCTCGTCCGCAAGCGTCTGCGGCAGAATTTTGATTTTCCCCGCGGCAAGGCACCGTTCGGCGTCTCGTGCGTGTGGTCCGACGAACCGTTTACGCAGCCCACGGATTGTGAAGGCCTCCCAGGCGGCGAGATTCCCGAAGGCGAAGACCTGCACCCGAACTGCGAATGGGGCTACGGTACGGCCTCGCACGTGGCCGGGGCGTTCGGTCTCGCGGCCGCGGGCGAGGCGCTCCGCCTCTCGCTCCTACGCCCCGAATAAGCGGGCGAAGTTAGCGCTGGTTAGCGCGGCAGATTCATCGGGTAACACGCCCATGGTCCGTGCGAGCTCCTCATTATTCCGCACGAGGTTCGATGGATGGTTCTGCTCGGTGCCTTCCACGTCGGGCGCAAGTTCGCGTAGGCGAAACTCTAGCGCGGGGCAAAGCGCCGGCGCATCGGTCTCGACGAGGATCCGCTCGCGCGGAATCGCCGCGGCGAACTGAACCCGGAGATCGGCCTTACGCGGAATGAGATGGTGTGCGCTGAAGGAGAAATAGGCGCCGAGGCGCGCGAGCTCGGGCACAAGCTCCACGGGGCCGTTCCAGCTGTGCAGGAGAAATCCGCGGCGGGGGAGCGCGGTCACGCGGAGGATATCCATCAGCGGCCCGATGGCCTTGACGCAATGGATCGTAAGCGCGCGTTCCAGTTCGACAGCCATGGCGAGCTGCGTCCGAAAGGCCGACTCTTGCGCAGCGGGATCGAAATCCTTCACCCAGCGGTCGAGTCCCATCTCGCCCACGCCCGCCGTCGGATGTGCGAGTAGGGTCGTGCGCAGACTCTCGGCCCAACCCTCGGGCGCGGTCGGGACATCCCACGGATGCAACCCGAACGACATGCGGTTACGCGGGTCGAGCCGACCAAGGGCGGCCACGTCTTCCCAGTCAGCGGGCGCGCTACCGTTGATCATCGCCAAGCCAACGCCGTCCGCCCGGGCCTGCTCGACCGCCGCGTACGGCACTTCGGCGAACTGGTAATGGCAATGGGCGTCGCGGAGTTCCATTAGGCGACTCGCATCCTGCCCGCGCGAGTCGCCGCCTCAACGACGAACCACCTTGCCCTGCCACCCCGCACTCCCCTATCTCCGTGGCAGGATGAAGACGCCGCCCTTGCCCACCGAAGCGCTGATGACCGTCACTGGCCTACCCTACCCGCTTCAGGCGAAGGGCAAGGTCCGTGAAGTCTTCGACCTCGGCACGCATTACCTGATCGTCGCGACGGACCGTCTCTCGGCCTTTGACGTCGTGATGCCCAACGGCGTCCCGGGCAAAGG
>CALQQQ010000194.1 GCA_943332745.1 Opitutus sp. GAS368
CTGCCCGCGAGTACCGGACCGGGGTTAGCCGCGGCCGCAGCCGTGGCGGCGGCCTTGGACCAGACATCGGTCATCCGAGCCTGGGCGGAGAGCAGCAGTGGGCCGGCGCTAGCCTCCAGGGGGGCGGCACCCATGGCGCGCAGCGCGGCCAGACGGACGCGCGGGTCGGCGTCGTCCAAGGCTTTGGCGTAGACGTCCGTTGGGAGCTTGGTGCGGCTGGCTTCGGCGACGAGGAAGGCATTCTTGCGCACCGCAGCATCGGCATCGACGCAAAGCGACCGGAGCAGGCCATCTTCTAGTCGGTCAAGACGTTGGAGGGCCCAGAGGGCTTGGATGCGAGCTTCAGGCATGGCGTCACCGCGGACGAGCGACACCAGCGGGCCGACGGCGGAAGCGAGCAGGCCGGCCTCGCGCTCCATGAGCACTCGGACGGCATTAAAGCGTACAGTCTTGTTCGGATGGGAGAAGGCAGCGATCAGCGCAGCAACGTCGGCCTTGGCCAAATCAGGGATGGCGAACTTAGCAGCAGATTCGTGCTGAATACGATAGATGCGTCCGAAATAGTGTTCGCGATCAGGGCGGACGGAGGCACCGGACTTGCTGTGCTGAGGGCCACGAGTGTCATTGTGGGCGACGACCGGTGTATAGAAATCGAGCACGTACATCGCGCCGTCAGGGCCGACACTCAGGTCGATCGGACAGAACCAGTGGTCGGTAGAACGGAGCCACTCCTTGTCTTGCAGGAGGAGGCTGCCTTCGTAGGCGGGTCCGTTTAGCGTTAGCTTTTCGTGGTGGATGATGTCGAGGATAGGCTCGGACATGAAGACCGTGCCGGCGTATTCCTTCGGCCAGGCGCCACCTTCATAGACCATGGCCGCGCACGCTGCGGAATAGTGGCCGACTTGGTCGATTTGCATCAAGGGCGCCCGATCGGGAAGATCTACGCGGGCGACGGGGCGGCGCGGGTTGATCGAACTGAAAGCTTTCGCGGTCGTACCTGGAGCTTTCGCGAGAATCGATTCCGGCAGGACGACGTGCTGAACCGGGTTGCCATTGGTCGCCTTACCATGGAAAAGCTCCATGGTACTGGTGACCTCGTTGCCAAAGCTATTGCCACCCTGGGATGCGATCTGCTCGATGGCCGAACCATCTGGGCGGAAACGGAAGGTGCCGGAAGAGATGCGCACCTTCTTGGTCGGGTCATTCGGGAACGTCGCTTCGCCGCCGCCGCCGTGGCTCGCGTAGATCCAGCCATCGGGAGCGAGGATGAAGTGGTTGGCGACGAAATGGGTGTCCCCTGGAGTGAAGCCGCCGAAAAGGATGACTTCCTTGTCCGCCTTGCCATCGCCGTCCGTATCTCGGAGCCAGAGGATGTTCGGGTGAGCGACGACGATGACGCCGTCCTTGTAATGACAGAAACCCGTGATGAGTTCGAGGCCTTCGTGGAAGAGCTGCTTCTTGTCGGCGATGCCGTCGCCATCGGTGTCGACCATCACACTAATCTTATCCTGAGCCGGACGATCGTAACTACCAGGCACGAGTACCCCGCCCTCGCGCCAAGATTCAGCAGTCAGCGGCCGTCTTCCGTTAGGATATTCAGGGGACTCGGCGACCCACATGCGGCCGCGCGCGTCCCACTGGACGGCGATGGGCTTATTAATCAGGGGCTCAGTGACCACGACGCTCGCCTTGAAGCCAGGCTGCATCTGGAAGGCCGCAATGGCCTTTTCGGCGCGGCTCGGGCCGCCGGCCGGATAACGCATGTCGACGAGGTCCTTCGGCGCGCAAAGTTCATCGGTGTTAGCGCGACGAGCCGCCCAGGCGATGCCACGCTTGATGAAGGTGCGATAGCTGGCGTGGGCCAAGGTGGCGGCGTCGCCCTGGAGGAACACGGCGGAACGGAGGCGGGCATTCTCAAAGACCCAAGCCTGCGGCTGGATGTCGTAGACCGAGGCCTTATCGGCCGCCTCTGTGGCGCGCCTACGAGTGTTGGTCACCTTCGAGGTGAAGGACGAGGCGAGTACTTGGATCTTTTCGTGTAGATCGAGTTCGAACACGGTGTCGTCGGTGACATCAAAAGTGGAAGCGTCCTTGGCGAGAGGGTGCGCATCGGTGCGAACGTTGAGCATCATTAAGGCGCGGAAGCGTCGGCTCTCGGGAGTCCAACCGGCGCCGAACATCTCCTTGCCCCAGGAGGCCGAAGGACCGGCGATGGCACCGCGCAAGGCGACGATGCCGATGCCACGATTGGAGAGGTCGGCAAGAGCCGCGCGATCGATGACTTCGTAGGGGGTGTATTCCTTGCGGTAGAGGACGATGACGTCATCCTTATCATGGGTGGCGGATAAGATATCCCGCGGACGATCCGCTTCCTTCACGACGGCGCCAGCGGCATGCAGCTCATCGGCGAGGGACCTGACCGCCGCGCGGTCGTCGGAGATGATTGTCACCTTGATCGGTGCTGCAGATAGAGCGGCGGTCGCGAAGACCAAGGCGGCACGCAGGAGGGGGGCAATGCGGGGAAGCATGTTCCTATCAAAGGTGACCGGCCGAGCCCTACAAGACTTAGCGATACCCCGAACCACAACCCGACCCCTCTCAAATGCACATTCTTGGCCGATTTAGCCGTCCGTCCGGAAGTGGGATGGGGCGTGCCCAGTCGATTTTTTGAAGGCCGAGGAGAAGCTGTTGCCATTGGCGAAGCCGACCTTCCTGGCGATGACCGCCAGCTTGTCGTCCGACTCGCAGATCAGCCGGATCGCTTGTTGAATACGCAGGTGCGTCAGGTGGTTCATCGGGGTACGCCCGATCTCCTTAAGACAGAGGCGACGTAGGTGCTCAAAACTAAGCCCCGAGGCACGGGCCAGGGACTTGGTATCCCAGGCGAAATCAAGCCGTCCATGGACCTCGTCCCAGAGCCGCTGGACGCGCGGATCTCCACGGAAGCTGCCGGCGAAGCTGCGCACATAATCATAAGCGAGCTCGATCCACTGGTGGTTACGACGGGAGACGCCTGCCCCTTTAAGCTCCGCAGTTAGTCCGGTGATAGCCGCGCGCAAGGGTTCGGAGTCGAATTCGGCTAGCACCGGCGAACTGGCTCGGAAAATAGTGTTCGACCTCACGCCGCCGCCGAAACGAATCCAACAGAAGTCCCAGCGCTTGCTTCGGCCGATGCGAAAAGAATTACGAATGCCGGCCGGCTGGAGGCAGGCCTGTCCCGCCGAGATCGTCCGCCAGCGGCCGTCGACCCAGACCTGCCCCTGTCCGCCCAGGCAAGCCATGAAGAAGGCCCCGCTTTGATTCGCCCGGACGACCTCATAGGGCGCCAACATCTCGGCGATGCCAAGGTGAGCGATTTCGAAGAGCCCGAGCTCCTTGCAGCGGACAGCTGAAAGGACCCAAGGGCGCTCATCCTTGTAATCAGCGGCGGCCACAATCTGACGGCGGGAACGCGGATTCTCGATGTCCGTCTCGGAATGACGGAGTTGCGTCTCACTGTAATGTTTTAAATCGCTCTTGCGGGCCACGTCCTTTGCATAAGACCTATCCCCGCAAGGAGCAACCCCCGACCACCCTTCCCCTCTTATCACCATGCCCAACCCCTGGACCGGAAAAGGAAACCCTTACACCCGCA
>CALQQQ010000195.1 GCA_943332745.1 Opitutus sp. GAS368
AGCCGAGCAGGATACCCGCGAGCCAATACCAGAGCCGCTTCGGGGTCTCGAAATTGAAAGCGAAGATCAGCTGGGCGAACATACCCGCGAGACCGATGCGGCCGAGCACGCTACCGAAGCGCATGTTCTCGAGGCCCTTCCACTGGAGGCCGTTGTTATAGATGACACCGAGCAACACGAGAATCAGGCCACGCTGAACGATTTTGCGGCAGACTTCGCCGCGAGCGCCTTCCGTCAGCCGGCGAGTCAACGAATACGGCGTGGAGACGCCAGCCATGAAGAGGAACAGAGGAAAGATGAGGTCGTAGGCCTGGAAGCCGTTCCAATCGACATGCTTGAGCTGGGCGTCGATCGCACCGAGCCAACCCCACTCGGTCAGCTTGAATAACGCGACAAGGATACCGTGTCCGCCCACAATCCAGAAGAGATCGAAGCCGCGCAGGGCATCGAGGGAAAGCAGGCGTTCCGACTTCGGGGCGACGGCTTCCGCCGACGGAGCAGGGTTTTCCATACGTGGGGTGACATGGGAATCGCCCAGCTGTTCCATCCGGTCGACGTCAAACGACCGGTCAGCGCCCAGGCCTAGCCGCTTGCAGTAACTCCGCCAGCTGCACGGCGACTGCCTCATCATAACTCTTCAAGGCCGCACTCAAAGCCGCCCGGTCGTTGCCATACCGCTTAAGCAAGGCCTGGGCGTAGGCAAAAGCGGATTGGAATTTGCCGTCGCCGTCGACATCTAGCCAGATGGGGTTCGTCGAACCGATGACCCGGGAGGCGAGGGCCTTGCTGGTCGGCTGATAGGGGCGCGGAATAACCCAGAAAGGCTCACGGACACCTGGGCCGGTCGCAATCACCACTAAATGAACATCGTGCGCCGGCTTGGGAATCATCCACGTGATCTTAGCCTTTAGCCCCGCCCGATGATCATCCTGAATATCCTGCTCACGGATCAGGCGACCGTTGGCATAAAGCTCAATGTGATCAGCTTGCGTCCACGCCGGCCCGAGCACCGTAGCTTCGACCTTGATGGTCTCTCCTAGGCCGGAAACGAGGTCGCCCACGATGAATTGATCGTTCACCTTCAGGTGCGACAGGAGCCCGAGGCTAACCAAGAGGCGGCCCTGCTGATAGCTGCGCCAAATCTCATCTAGATCCAGATGCGCTGGATCCTTATCGCGCGTCGCGACATAAGTCCGCCCCTGCCCGACGATGAAGCGGTTGACGTCATGGCTGTCGCTCGAAGCGATGGCCGAGATGCGTAGCCCACGATTCAATAGCGCGAACCAATCGCGGTAAAGCTGATGGATGTCGGACTGCATTGCGCCGGAGGTAACCACCTCGACCGCGTCAACATTCGCCAGAGCGGCCTCATCCAGATGCTTCCCTGTCTTGGGGTTAAACTGCGTCTCGCCAAAAGGAATGAAGCCTTGATGGTCATCGCGCGGATGATTGAGGGTGATGATCTTCACGCCGGGTGCCGCTCGCATCAATGGTACCAACTTCGCCCAATCACCCTCTTTGGTATTCACGACCGGCGAGCCACGCTCAACAGGGAAGGCGTTGAAGTGACCGAGACTCGTGGTGACTTCATTGCCGACGACCGAAGTGAAATATCCTGACAGGCCCATCTTGCTCGCGACTGGGGCGAAGTCGGCGTGGTGATTATGATCGGTCGCGATAGCCAGCTCGATACCCTCGCCCGCCAGGGTAATCATGCGTTCCTCAATCGATGCATCACCATGCCGGCTATGCGTGAAAGTGTGAATGTGACTATCGGCCGCCACCCAGCCTTCGGTGGGCACTTCGCGATGCAACTTGAAGGCCACCTGCTGCGTTCCACCCGCCGAGAGCGAAATCTTCGCACTCGGGGCACCCCATTCAAAACCGCGGCCCGCATGAAGCACATAATCTCCAGGGGCGGTATTAATCGTGACCTTGCCATCTTTGACATAGACCACGCCTGTTCGAATCGCGACGCTCGCGGTCGGCTCGGCGCGCAGAGGTTGCAGCGTACCATCCGGTCGGGTAAGCGTCAGCCGACACGGCATCGCTTGGCCGGACTTCGCATCAATCACTGCGACCTCGATACTCGCACCGGTCAGGAAATCACGCGGAGATTTTTCTGAGATGGAAATAGAGCCAATCTCAATGTCATCCAAAGCCTTCGGCGCCTCGACCGTCAGGATATTCTCGCCGTCACGCAGCGACCCCTTGGGCAGCGCAAATAACGCCTCGAGTGCCTCCTCCATATTAACCAGCTTGCCCAGCCGACGACCGTTAAGTTTCACCTGCCAGTCTAGTTTGACGTCACGTTGCCAAATGCGGAGCGTCTGCTCGTTCGCGTTGGACTTACCCTGGAAGCGATATTCCAATCGCTCGGCGTCCACTTTCTGATGCTTGAAAATATCCCATTCCCATTGCCCGGGCTTTCCTAGATGAAGTCGGCGGGTCTCGATTTCAAGCTGGCCATCCGCGGCACAGAGCATCCGCGGAATCAACATCAAGGTCATGAGCCATGCCGTGAACGAGGGGGTCATGAGATACTTTGACAGCACCTCTCTGAGAAAGTCACGCCCGACTCGGTGGATTATCTAAGAATGCAGTGAATCAGGCGATCGGGGGCGAGCCCCCGCCATTACATCCGCTCGACGGGCTCAATCCCCAGGAGGCGCAGGCCGGTTTCCATGACGGCGCAGGTGCGCGAGCAGAGCATGAGGCGGCGAGCCCTCACGGCGGGGTCGTCCACGATGACGCTATCCGCAGCGTAGAATGTGCCATAGGCGGCCGCCAGCTCATGCAGGTAGGTGCAGAGATGGTGCGGGCGGAGTTCTTCGAGCGCCTGGTCAAGTGCGGCGGTGAACGCCAGTAGCTTGCGCGCGAGCGCGATCTCGGCTGGGGTCTCTGGATCGGTCGCGCCGTCCTCTCCCTGCCCTACGGCCAGGCCGCTCTTGCGGAAGATCGAGCGGACGCGGACGACGGCGTACATGAGGTAAGGCGCGGTGTTACCTTCGAAGGCCAGCAACTTATCCCACGAGAAGGTGTAATCCATCGTACGGTTCGACGACAGGTCGGCGTAACGCATGGCGGCGACGCCGATGGCCTTACCGATTTCGCGGCGCTCCGCTTCCGGTAGTTCCGGGCTCTTGCTCGTGACCGCGTCGAAGGCACGCTGCGTGGCCTCATCGATGAGTGCCTGCAGGCGAACCGGGTCGCCAGACTTGGTTTTAATAGCTTTACCGTCCTCACCGAGGATCGTGCCAAACCAGACGTGACGGAGGCGCGGAAGCTTACGACCCGAAGCCTTGAACCACTTGTCGCCGGTCAGGAAGAGCTGATGGACGTGATCCTGCTGACGGCCGTCGGTGACGTAGACGATCTCGTCGGCCTTGAAGTGCTCGGCTCGGTAGAGAAGCGTGGCGAGGTCGGTGGAGGCGTAGTTGGAAGAACCGTCCTTCTTGCGCACGATGAAGGGCATCTTCGTCTCGGCGTCGCGCGAGAAGCGCGGCTCCTCGTCATGCCAGACCACGAGGGCGCCTTCGCTCTCCTCGGCCAGCTTGTGCTTGGCGAGCTCGGCGTAGACCTGGTCGACCTTGTCGCGATAGAACGATTCGCCGAGGATGACGTCGGTCTTGAG
>CALQQQ010000196.1 GCA_943332745.1 Opitutus sp. GAS368
CACTACGGCGTGGGCGCCGACGGCCGCATCAACTACGACGAAGTTGAGGAGATGGCCAAGCGCGAGCAGCCCAAGATGATCACCGTCGGCGCGTCCGCCTACGCCCGCGAGATCGACTTTGCCCGCTTCGGTAAGATCGCTAAGGAAAACGGCGCGCTGCTCCTCGCCGATATCGCCCACATCGCTGGCCTCGTCGCGGCGGGCGTGCATCCGTCGCCCGTGCCTTACGCCGACTTCGTCACCACGACCACGCACAAGACCCTGCGTGGTCCTCGCGGTGGCCTCATCCTCTGCAAGGCTGAGCACGCCAAGGCCATCGACTCCGCTGTCTTCCCCGGCGCGCAGGGTGGCCCGCTCGAGCACGTCATCGCCGCCAAGGCCGTCTGCTTCGCGCAGTGCGCCACTCCGGAGTTCAAGGAATACGCCAAGCAGGTGGTCGCCAACTCCCGCGCCCTCGCCGATGCCCTCGTGAGCCTCGGCTTCGGCCTGATTAGCGGCGGCACTGACAACCACCTCAGCCTCCTCGACCTCCGCAAGAGCCATCCGAACGTCTCGGGTAAGGACGCCCAACTCGCCCTGGACGCCGCGCACATCACTACCAACAAGAACACCGTGCCGGACGAGACCCGCAGTCCCTTCCAGGCCAGCGGCATCCGCGTCGGCACCCCGGCGGTCACCTCCCGCGGCATGAAGGAGGCCGAGATGCGGGAAATCGCCCAGGCGATCGCCATCGTCCTCTCCGACCCCCAGAATCCTGCCAAAATCGAAGAGGCACAGGGCATCGTGGCCTCTCTGACTAGCCGTTTCCCCCTCCCTTATTAATCTTAAGAAAGACCTTTTCCCCTTTCCAACGGAACAAAATCCCCTAATCTAATTTATACCCCACTAAATCTATGAACACATCCACCCGTAACCGTAAGGGTTTCACGCTCATCGAACTCCTCACGGTGATCGCGATCATCGGCATCTTGGCCGCCGTGCTCTTCCCAGGCGTCCAGGGCGTTATGCGCTCCGCCAAGAAGAACAGCGCGCTGAACAAGCTTCGCTCCATCGGCCAGGGCTACATGAACTGGGCCGGCGGTAACAAGGCAATCTCCAGCGGTGCCTGGGCCTCGGGCAAGACCCAGACCACGTCCCTTTCGGGTTACGCTGCGATTCTCGCGGACGGCGCCTCCCTTGACTCCGGTGAACTGTGGTTCCTCGACGCCGACCCGGCCTCCGATGGCGTCGCTATCATCCCGAAGACCGTGATCACCAAGACGGGCAGCGTTGTCTCTATCGCCGGGGCTTTCACGACTGCCCTCACCCAGGGTAAGTCGGGCTGGGATCTCTACACCCCGACCTCTCGCTCGATTGTCGGCAACGTCACCGCTCCTCTCGCCTGGACCCGCGGCCTGACCGTCGCCGGAAACTGGCCCGCCGCTGGCGCTACCGCTACCGACTCTGTCTGGGGCACGGAAGGCGGTCATATCGTCTACGGTGACGGCCACGTCTCTTGGTGCTCCGACACCCTTACCACGGGTACGAACTTCTTCTCGAAGGCCGACGGTACCGCTTCGGCTAGCTGGAAGGACTCCGCTGGTGTTCCCCAGGGCACGACCCCGACGCCGACGGCTGTTACCCAGAACTAAGCCGAAAGGATATACTGAAAAGGCCCTGCTTTGCAGGGCCTTTTTGTTTACAATCGTAATCTGCTAACGGCTTGCCCCCACCCGTGGCCCCCTTCATAAAGAAAGCACACCTCCCCATGAACACCTCCACCCGTAACCGTAAGGGCTTCACGCTCATCGAGCTCCTGACGGTAATCGCGATCATCGGTATCTTGGCCGCCGTGCTCTTCCCAGGCGTCCAGGGCGTTATGCGCTCCGCCAAGAAGAACAGCGCGCTGAACAAGCTTCGCTCCATTGGCCAGGGCTACATGAACTGGGCTCGCGGAAGCCGTAACATCTCCTCCGGCGCATGGGCGTCCGGAAAGACCCAGACCACGTCGCTTTCGGGCTACGCCGCCATCCTCGCGGACGGCGCCTCCCTCGACTCCGGTGAACTCTGGTTCCTTGATGCCGACCCGGCGGCTGACGGCGTCGCTGTCATCCCGAAGACCGTCATCACCAAGACGGGCACCGTTGTCTCTATTGCCACGGCTTTCACGACCGCCCTCACGCAGGGTAAGTCCGGCTGGGATCTCTACACCCCGACCTCTCGCTCGCTGGTCGGAAACGTCACCGCCCCTCTCGCCTGGACCCGCGGTCTGACCATCGCCGGCCAGTGGCCTGCGGCTGGCGCCACCGCCACCGACTCCGTCTGGGGCACGGAAGGCGGTCACATCGTCTATGGTGATGGTCACGTCTCTTGGTGCTCGGACACCCTCACCACGGGTACGAACTTCTTCTCCAAGACCGACGGTACCGCTTCGGCTAGCTGGAAGGACTCCGCTGGTGTTCCGCAGGGGACGACCCCGACGCCGACGGCCGTTACGCAAAACTAAGTTGCTCCGCGACCCCTCGAAAAGCCCCGCCCAGCGGGGCTTTTTTGTTTCCGTCCGTTCCCTGTCTGCCACCTTCACTTCCGCATGACGACCTTCCACGCATGGCTGGCCGCGACTCGCCCCAAGACTTTGGTGGCGGCCGTCGCGCCTATCGCTCTCGGTGGGGCGGTCATCGTCGCCTACTCGGGAGCTCCCGGTCTCTGGGTTGATCCGTTTTTCATCTTCATCCTGCTGAGTTGTCTCGGTTTCGCGCTCTGCGTGCAGGTCGCCTGTAACTTCGCCAACGACCTCGGTGATTCGCTCCGCGGCGCGGATACCTCCGCACGTATCGGCCCGCGCCGGGCCGTGTCCGCTGGCGACATCTCGCCCGCCGCCATGCGCCGTGGAATCTGGATTGCCTGTGCCCTTGCCCTTATCCTCGGCTCGCCGGTCGCGCTGCTTTCGCCTTGGTTGCTGCTTGCCGGGTTCTTGGCCATCGCCTGTGCGCTCGCCTACACCCTTGGACCTTTCCCGTTGGCTTATCGCGGACTCGGCGACGTCTTCGTGGTCGGTTGCTTCGGGGTGCAGGCGACCGTCTTGACCGCGTTGGCGGTCTGTATGCCTGACAGCGTGGGCTGCGGCTGCAACACGCCACCGATGAATTGGGCGCCCGCTCTCCTTGCCGGCCTCGGCCTCGGGCTGCTCGCCGACAATATCCTCGTCGCGAATAACGCGCGCGATTACGAGACCGATCTCGCCGTCGGCAAGCGCACCACCGTCGTCCGTTTCGGCCGAGGCTTCGCGCGCAACCTGCATGGCTTTAATTCGTTCTTCGGTCTGGCCTGCCTAGGGCATGTCTTCGGTTGGGCGCCCATGGCCTTGTTGCCCTTGGCCTGCTGGCAGCACCTCGCCTTCCGCAAGGCCGCCCAGCCAGCGGATTTCCTGCCGTTTCTTGGCCGGGCCGCCGTGCTGATGCTTCTGGCGACGATCCTGTGCGTAACTGCCACTTGCCTCGGGTGGGTGCCGACTGGCAGCCTATGGATGCGATGAGCCAACCCAAGTCCCTCGCCGAACAGCTCGAAGCCCTCGTCAACGGGGGTGCTCGTCCGTCATGGGATGAATACTTCATGGCCAC
>CALQQQ010000197.1 GCA_943332745.1 Opitutus sp. GAS368
AAGGGCCTTTCAGCGGATCGGTGACCTTGACGGTGTGGCAAGCCACGCAGCCTTGCTGGCTGAAGAGTTGTTCGCCGCGAAGGACATCACCCCGGAGCTTGCCGATGGCGGTGAGGACCTCGGCGATCTTCATCGTCCCGATGGTCGGTGCGGGGGCGGCCTTAAGCTTGGCCGGGTCGACCTTGATCACGAAGAAGGTGTCCTTGGCTGCTTTCACGACGGCCGCGTCCTGGCTGTCGAGCAGCGGCAGCAGTTGGGAAGCGAAGGTGCCGTCTCCGCTGAGGCGCATGGCTTCCATGATCTGGAGGGTGCGTGCCGGGTCTTTGAAGCCGGCCTCGATGGCTAGGCGGGCGGCGTCGCGGGGCTCGGGGGAGCCGAACTTGCGGCCGGCGATCTTGAGCAAGGCCACGTCCGCGAAGACGGAAGCCTTACCCTGTCGTGCGAGGGCTATTTCTTCGAACACGACATGCTGGTTATCGAGTTTGGTCGAGAAGAAGAAGCTGCCGCGGGTGCCTTCGATCTCGATGCGGCCGGCGGAAGTCCGCTTCAGCCAGTCGTTATGCAGCTCGCCCAGCATCGTGACGCTGGTGCGGAGGGCTGCGGCGTCATCCATGTTGTTAAGCGCCCGGATGGCTTGAGCGCGGTCGCTGTCCTTAGCCTTACTGTCTCGCGCCAGGGTCATGAGCATGGGCAGGGCTTCGGCCGGGGCGCTTTCGCTCTGTTGGGCGAACTGCTTGGCGAGGGTGGGCACGAGTGAGGCATCCGTCTTGGCGAGATTGACCAGTTTGGCCGTGGCATCCCCTGGCTTGATGCGATGGCGGGCGAATTCGGCGCTGAGGAATTTCGCTTCCTCCGCTTCCGCGGCGCTAAGCACGGCGAGCAGAGCGGTGTTGATGCGTTTGGTCTCGCTCCATTCGGCGAGGGAGAAGTAAGGGCCTCGCGAGTCGGGGCGCGTGCCCCAGCTTCCGCCTTTCCAGTCCGGATTTTCCACGGCGGACAATCGGCACAGGGCGACCAGCAGGGGTCTGCGTCGCGAACTGTCGGTGGTCTTGGCGAGACGCGCGAGCAGCCCGTCCACGACGCTGGTACGGTGCGATACGCCGAGCACATGGAAGGCGCCCGCTTGCTGCGCCGGCGAAGCTCCGGCGTCATCGATGAGGCGGAAACTGACCTGCCCGTCGTCAAGCCTGCGCATGGCTTGCATGGCGGTGTGGGCGACGATCGGGTCGGGGTCGCCCAGCAGCGTGGCGAGGGCCTTCGCCGATTCGGGCTGGCCCAATCTGGCCAGCGCGACGATGGCTTCGCGGCGGATGCGTGCGTCCGTGGAGCCGAGAGCGGTGATGATCGGTTGGGCGGGGAGGCCGGCGAGTTGGTCTTCGCGGTCGGTGAGGGCGCGCAGCGCCCAGGCGGCGATGGTCTCATCGCTGACGAGTTTCGCGATGAATCCATGGGAGGCCGCGCCACGGATTTGTTTCAGCGCGAACAAGGCGGCCACCCGCGTCGCGAGGGGTTGCTTCTGGTCGGAGACGAGCGGCGCGAGTCCCTCGGCTTGTCCTTGGGCGATGAGGCTCCGCTGGGCCGCGAGGCGGGTGCGGTGGCTGGGGCTCGTCAGCAGTTTGACCAGGTCTGCGGGGCGGGCGGCGCCTATGTCAGCGAGGGGTGCCGTGCTCAGGCCGGTGGGAACCAACCGCACGAGGTAGCCCACTTCCGGCCCGACGTAGGAGAATGTCGCGCCTTTCCAGCTGGCGACATACAGGCGCCCTTGGGCGTCGACATCGAGGTCGTTGACCCGGGTGGCGCCGAAGAACTCCCGTTGGTCGGTCGCGAAGGTCGCACCCTTGGGTGTGAGGCCGTGGCGATAGATGCGGTTGCGCCCCCAGTCACAGGTGAAGGGCGCGTTGTTCCATTCTTTGGGCAGGCCGGGTTCGTCGACCCAGGCGGCGCCCATGCCGCTGCCGCCACCGTAGATGTCGAGCGGGGCGATTGTCTCGTCCGTGAAGTTCTTGAAAAGCGTCGGGTAGCCATGTTCGCCGAGGGCCGTGGCGTGATGGAAACGGACTTCCCAGCCGTCGCCGTCGTTGGTGTTGTCGCGGGCGAAGACGTCGAGGAGGGGGCTCACGGCGGCTTCGAGGATGTTGCGGGTACCACGCGAGTGGACTTCTAGACCCGTACCGTCCGTGCGGACCCTCACCACGCCGCCGGCGCGTAGGGTCAGCTTACGTCCGTCGGTGCCTTCGGCGTTCAGCATCCCGAAGTCTCCGATGGCGCAATAGAGCCAGCCGTCCACGCCCAGTTCGATGCCGTTGGAGGCATGGTCGATGGAGCGGTCCTTGATGCCGAATCCGATGCCTTTCACGAGTACGCGTTGTTCGTCGGAGACGCCGTCGCCGTCCTTGTCGATGAAGACGCTCAGGTCTCCGGGGTGCAGGACGTAGAGGTTCTGGCCGTCGACGGCTACACCGCGCGGCGAGTCGACCGTGGCAAAGACTTTGACTTCATCCGCGCGGCCGTCGGCGTCGAGGTCGCGGAGGCGCAGGATGCGCCCACGGTGGGGATCTCGTCCGCCGCTGCCGTTGCCATCGCAGCCGACGAACAGGGTGCCTTCCGGGGTGGCGCTCACGAAGATGGGGTAGCTGACGGCCGGGGGTCGGGCGAAGATGCTCGCCTCGAATCCTTCGGGCAGGGACAGATCCTTCAGCCACTCGGCATCCGGGTGGTCCTTGGGGATGAGGGCAGGGCGGAGGGCGCCGGCGGCGGCGGCTTCTGGTTCGCCGAGCAGCTCGAATTCACGGATGCTGCCGTAGCTCTGCGCCCGGTCTTTCTGGCCGAGGTACGTAATCCGTACGTAGCGGCCTTCGGCCTGGCAGTCGGCGGCGTGCGGGCCGGCGGCATTCAGCTGCGAAGCGTCCGCGACGAGCCGCCACGTGAGTTTGTCGTCCGAGATTTCCACCTTATGGCGGTAGGCTGAAGCATCACTTTCCCATGACACCTTGTAGCCCGTGAGTCGTTTGGACCGACCTAGGTCGACCATGAGCCACTCCCCGTTCTGTCCCTTGGCCGGGCACCAGCGCGAGCCTTTGCCGTCGATCGCCTTATCGGCGGTGTTGCCCTGGCGGGTCTCCTCGCTGGAAGCGCTGGCTTGGGTGTTGAGGGCCAAGTTGCGGCGAATCGTTACGGCCGGCCCGGCCTGGACGGTCGGGATGGGGGCGGGTTCTTTACCGTGGAGGGGGATCAGGCCGGGCTCGGTTACTTCGGGCGCGGCAGTGCCAGTGCCTAGGGCAGCGAGTAAGTAGCGACCATGGATGCTGGCAAGAGGTAGGCGGATTTCCTCTCCGGTCGGGAGCTTGGCTGACAACGCCATGCTCGGCGGCGTGAGCCAGTCGGCTTTGCCGGCTAAGGCGTGTTGCTTCCAAGTGCTCAGGTCGGCGTCCGTGATACGCCGAATTTCCACGCTCTTCGTGTCAGCTTGCGCGAACCGCTGCAGTTCAGCGTTCGTCGGCCAGACCCGGCTCTGGCCCGGCCTGTGTTGGAGCAGCCAGCCGAGTTTCGTCGCATCGTGGGACTTCAAGAGGTTGGCGACGTGGCTGCG
>CALQQQ010000198.1 GCA_943332745.1 Opitutus sp. GAS368
CCGAACGCAAATCCTGCGTGGCCACGCCCTTCACGACGATCTCGGGGCGGTTCTGGCGAATCTGCGTCAACGACCGACCGAACTTATCGGTGGCGGTGACGAAACCCAGCGCCAGCGCGACTCCAAAGAGGAGGAACGCGAGCGACGGGAAGAAGGTGGGACTGAGTGGACGGGAGGGTGTGGGATTGGACATAGCCCGCCAAACATACCGTCTACGGAATTCCCCTACAATTTATTTCTAAAGAATCTTATGAACCCACACTCAGAGCGGACGGAGGTCGAAGCCATCCTTCCGGTCGAGCATCGTCCAACCGGCGGCGGTCAGTTCTTGGCGGAGCCGGTCGGCCGCGGCGAAGTCCTTCGCCTGCTTGGCCGCCCAGCGTCGCGCGCCAAGGTCGGCGATCGCCGCCGGCACGCCGAGTTCCGACTTCGGCACGAAGAGCACGACGCCAAGCGCATGCAGAATCTTGGCGAGACCACACACGTCCTCACGGGCTTGGTGGGGCGAAACTTCGTCCTTCTCTCCCACCACGGTGAAAATCTGACCCAAGCAACCCGGTACGTTGAGGTCTTCTTGGAGAATTTCCCACGCGGGCGCGAAACGACCCCACGCAGTCTGAACTTCATGAATCGCGGGTGCGACGAAATCGGCGCGAGAGAATCCGGCCAAGGCGAGCAGACGGTCGGTCCATCGCTCCAGCTTGGTGATGGCGGAGCGTGCGCCCTCTAGGCCAGCGAAGGTAAAATTGAGGGGACTCCGGTAATGTCCGCCAATAAGCGTGTATCGTAACTCATTGGCCGTAAACCCTTTATCCTCAAGTTGTGTCAGGGTATACAGGTTGCCCACACTCTTGGACATCTTCTCTCCGTCCACCATCAGGTGGGCGCTATGGAACCAGTGGGCCGCGAAGCCCTTCACGCCGGTGGCGCACTCGGACTGGGCGATTTCGTTCTCGTGGTGAGGGAAGCAGAGGTCGATGCCCCCGCCGTGGAGATCGAACGTGGCGCCGAGGTGAGCGAGCGACATGGCCGAGCACTCGATGTGCCAACCGGGACGACCTTCGCCCCAAGGCGACGGCCAGAAGTTAGCCCCGTCCTCAGGTTTGCGGGATTTCCACAGCGCGAAGTCGGAAGCTGATTCGCGCTCATACTCGTCGGCATCGTTGGCCTCGCCGGCGGAATTCACGGACTGGGTCTGGAGCTTAGAAAAGTCGATGCGGGTCAATTTCCCGTAATCGGTGCAGGAACAGACCTTGAAATAGACCGACCCATCCTTGGCGACGTAGGCATGCCCGCGATCGACGAGCGCCTTGATCATCGCCACCTGCTGGGGGATATGCTCCACCGCGCTCGGTTCGACATGGGGCGGCAGAAGGCCGAGCGCTTTGCAATCGGCATGGAACTTGTCGGTCCACCCCTTGGTGAAGGCGGTCAAGGTCTGGCCAGCGGCCTGAGCCCCGCGGATGGTCTTGTCATCAACGTCGGTGATGTTGCGGACGTGCTTCACCCGGAGGCCGGCGACCTCGAGGGTCCGGCGCAGGACGTCCTGGACGGCGAATGTGCGGAAATTGCCGATATGGGCCGGGCCATAGACCGTCGGACCGCAGCAATACATCCCGAAAACCTCATGGCCGGGCTTGATCAGCAGCGGCCGCTTCTCGCGGGACATGGTGTCATGCAGGAACACGGTCATAGGCTGGTCAGTTAGCGAAGGAGCCCCCCGCTGGGCGAGACGGAACTACGGAAGCTACCGCTGCAGGACCCGGACGTAATCCACTTGGAAATGAGCCGGGAAGGGAGTCTCCGGATCGACGGGGCCACCGAAGCCACCACCAACCGCCAAGTTAAGCACCAGGTAGAACTTCTGATCGAAGGGTGCCGGGAACGGCCCACCCACCGTCGACCACTCCTTGAGCTCCTGATACTGGACGCCATCGACGAACCAGCGAATCACCCCCTGCTCCCACTCTACCGCAAACAGATGGAAATCCTGGGAGAAGTCCCCCTTCGGCAGCCGGTAGACTTTTCCCTTAAATTTATTATGCGGCCAGGCGTTCCCATAATGGATGGTACCGTGGACCTGATTGGGTTCCTGTCCCTTGAATTCCAGGATGTCGATTTCGCCGCTGGAAGCCCAGCCACCATACTTCTCATCGGAGGGGAGCATCCAGAAAGCTGGCCAGAGCCCCTTCCCAGCTGGGAGCTTCGCGGATAGCTCAAAGCGCCCATAAAGCCAGTCCGCGCGGCGCTTGGTCCGAATACGGGCCGAGGAAAAGTTTTTCTGCACCCCAGCCACATTCAGGTTATCGCGGCGGGCCTCGATGACGAGATGACCGTTCTCGACGCGTAGATTGGCCGGGCGATCGAGGTAGTATTGCAATTCGTTATTCCCTCCACCGTGACCATTTTCCTCAACGGCCCATTTGGTCCAATCGAGTTCCTTGCCGTTGAAGTCATCGCGCCAGACCTCCCGCCATTCGCCAGCGGATAGGGCCAAGGGTAGCAAAAGGAGGGGCAAACCTATGCGCATATGACATTCTCTCCCCGCCGGGTAAAACGGACAACTTTATAATGGGGGTTCCGGCTTGTTTCAGGACCGCCAAAAAGAGATAACGGCATCCCTCCCCCCTATTACTCCCATGAAACTCGGCACCAAGTCCCTGCACGCCGGCCAGAAGCCCGATCCGACCACCGGCTCGCGCGCTGTCCCGATCTACCAGACCACCAGTTACCAGTTCCGTGACACGGAGCACGCCGCGAACCTCTTCGGCCTAAAGGAGCTCGGCAATATCTACACCCGCATCATGAACCCCACAACGGATGTCCTCGAGCAGCGCCTCGCGGCCCTCGAAGGCGGTTCCGGTGCGCTCGCCCATTCCTCCGGACAGGCCGCCATCACCGCGTCCATCCTCAACCTCGCCGGAGCCGGCGACCACATCGTCTCGACCTCCCAGCTCTACGGAGGCACCTACAATCTCTTCCACTACACCCTGCCGAAACTTGGGATCCAGGTTTCGTTCGTCGATGCCGATGAGCCCGAGAACTTCCGCAAGGCGGTGAAATCGAACACCAAGGCGTTCTATGGAGAAGGCCTCGGCAACCCCCGACTCAACATCTTCCCCTTCGCCGAAGTCGGCAAGATCGCCAAGGAAGTCGGCGTCCCGCTCATCGTGGACAACACCGCCCTCTCGCCGTACCTGAACCGTCCCTTCGAGCACGGTGCGAACATCGTCGTGCACTCGGCCACCAAACACATCGGCGGCCACGGCACCTCGATCGGCGGCATCGTCGTCGACGGCGGTAACTTCGACTGGGGCAACGGCAAGTTCCCTGGCTTTACCGAGCCCGATATGTCCTACCACGGCTTGCCTCACTGGGAAGCCTTCAAGGCCTTTGCGCCCGCCGGCGGCGCGAACATCGCGTTCATCATGAAGATGCGCCTGCAGTTCCTCCGCGACGTCGGCAGCTGCCTCTCGCCCTTCAACGCGTTCCTGCTCCTGCAGGGACTCGAGACCCTGCACCTCCGCATGGAGCGCCACTGCGCCAACGCGATGAAGGTCGCCCAGTACCTCGAAGCGCACCCGAAG
>CALQQQ010000199.1 GCA_943332745.1 Opitutus sp. GAS368
CGCGGGCCCCGTTTCTGGCTTGGTGGTCGTGCTGCAACCGACAAACACCGTTGAAATGAACACCCAAGCCAGCCCTAAACGGCAATATGAGCGAATGGGGGCGTTCATGGGGTTGTGAACCAAAAGATAGGAAAGGCGGGGTTTAACCCAAGATAAAACAGATTTAACGTAATATAAGGCTGTTATCATTGTTTCATATATAATTAGACATAATGTATATTGTGCGAAATGTAGACCAGAGAATCAATCGTATGGAATTGAGTTATTGATTGCTCGATTGGGAACGCTCATAACGGAATTTCCCCTAACCAATCTAGCTCCGACTTTATGAAAGTAGCCCGACACATCATTGAAGCGCGCCGTGAAGCGATCGCCAAACTTCTCTCCAAAGTCGGGTACGTCCCCGTCCTGGAGATCTGCAAACAGTTCAACGTCTCCGAGGCAACCGCTCGCCGCGATCTAACCGAACTTGAGAACCAGCGTCGCATCACCCGTACTCATGGCGGGGCGCTCTCGGACTTCAACCGCAACTTCCCGCCGCTTGATGATCGCAAGATCGAGGATGCCGAAGCCAAGCGCAAGATCGGCAATCTGGCCGCCTCGCGCATTAAAGCTGGGATGACGGTCTACCTTGACTCGGGTTCGACTATCTTCTTCGCCGCGGAAGCCATCGCATCCGCTGGCGTTCCTGACCTACAAATCGTCACGACATGTCTCCCGACTGCTCAGCTCATCTCGTGCCTCCCCGGCGTCGAGGTCTACATCCCAGGCGGCCTTTTCCTCACTCGTCATGCGATGGTCGCCGGTGATCGTACTCTTGAAGAAGTCGCCCGCTGGAATTTCGACGTGGCCCTGCTTGGCGCCGAAGGCATCGACGAAAACGGCCTTTGGAATTCCCAGCGCGACATCTCCCACCAGCAGCGCGAAGTCATCCGTCGTAGCGATGAAGTCCTGATTTGCATGAACAAGGTTAAGCTCGGCCGCGGCGGACCCTGTGCCGTGACCCGTGACGTCAGCTCCCTTTTCCTGGTCACCGATGCGGACGCCGCTTCAGTCCAGAAAGCCAAGGTCAAGCTCCTGCCTGAGCGCGTCCTGACCGCTCTCTAATTGCCTCGATTTCTTCCGAGGAATGTCCGCCGACGTCATCCAGTCGTTGCTTGAGCTGTCCCATCAGTTGGGCGGTGAACGTCTGCGCATGGCGATCCTGGGCGAAGGCAATACTTCCGTCCGGTTGGATGATCATTCCTTCGCAGTCAAAGCCTCGGGTTCAAATCTAGCATCCTTAAAGGAATCCGACGTTACCCACTGTGCCTTCGACCGGTTGCTCCCGTTGCTAGACTCGACTGCCGCGTCCGACGTTGAGATCGACCAAGCCTTATTGGCTTCGCGTCTGGAGCCCGCCGACAAGAAGCCTTCGATCGAAGCCCTCTTTCACGCCTACCTGCTCACCCTTCCCCACGTCCACTGCGTCGGTCATGTGCACGCCATCGCGGTGAACCAAATTCTCTGTTCACCACGGGCTCGCGAGTTCGCCGAAAAACGTGCGTGCCCAGATGAGATTGTGATGTGTGGTGTCGAGTCAGTCTTTGTGCCCTACGCCGAACCTGGCCTAGGACTGTCTCAGGCCATCCGCCGCGAAGTCGTGTCATTCGTCAAGCGCACAGGGCGCGACCCGAAGATCATCCTGCTTCAGAACCATGGCATCATCGCTGTCGGTTCCTCCCCCAAGGCGGTTCTAGGTTCCCTGCTCATGGCTGAAAAAGCCGCTGAGATCTTCATCGGTGCCGCCGCCTTGGGCGGTCCGGTCTTCCTGACCGCCGCCCAGTGCGAACGCATCGCTGGCCGACCCGACGAGCATTATCGCCAGAAGATGCTCGGAATGTGAACTTTAACCCCCTCCCCTGCCCCCTTTGACCATGTCCAATTATCTCGCCAGCGACCTCGGAGCCGAATCCGGGCGTGTTATCTTCGGTCAGCTCAAGTCCGGCAAGTTTACCATGACGGAGGTCCACCGTTTCTCCAATGGTGCCATCACCGCCAACGGCACCCTCCGCTGGGACATTATCCGTATCTTCCGTGAGATTCGCATCGGTCTCGCCAAGGGAGCCAAGATCGGTCCGATCAAGTCCATCGCCTGCGACTCGTGGGGCGTCGACTACGTCCTGCTCAAGGGAGATGGTCCGCTGCTCTCGCTGCCTTTCACCTATCGCGACGAGCGCAGCTTCAAGTCTTTCGAACTGGCGATGCGTCGCTTCTCCCAGAAAGAGATCTTTGAAGGTACGGGCATCGCTTCGATTTCCATCAACACTCTCTACCAACTTTTCGACGACGCTGAGAACCGCCCGGAGATGCTGCAGTTCGCCGATAAGTTCCTGCTCATCGGAGACTACATCACCTGGCTCCTGACCGGTAAGGCTCGCGCCGAAGAAACCCTGATTTCCGGCAGCCAGTGCTGGGACACCCGCAAGCGAGACTGGGCTTGGCCGGTACTCAAGAAGCTGGGCATCCCGAAGCACATCTTCCCGAAGCCCGTCGCGCCCGGCGTGAAGCTCGGCAAGATGCTGCCGTATCTCGCCAAGGAAACCGGACTCGGCAAAGCCGAGGTGGTCACGACTTGCGCCCATGACACCGCTGCCGCCGTCGCCGCGGTACCCGCCACCAAAGGCGATGACTGGGCCTACCTCTCGTCCGGCACGTGGTCGCTCCTCGGACTCGAACTCCCGAAGCCGCTGGTCAACGAGACCGTCCGTAACGCCAAGTACACGAACGAAGTCGGCTTCGCCGGTACCTCTCGCTTCCTCAAGAATCTCGTCGGCCTCTGGGTCCTCCAGGAATGCCGACGCGAATGGATGGAGAAAGGCGAAGTCTCCGACTACGGCGAGATCGTTAAGCTCGCGCTCAAAGCGCCATCGCTCCGTTCGTTCATCCGTCCGGATGATGTCCGCTTCGCCAAGCGCGGTGACATGGTCGCCAAGGTCCAGGCTTTCTGCCGCGAGACCAAGCAGCCAGTACCTAAGACCCACGGCGAGATCGCCCGCTGTGTACTCGAATCCCTCGCTCTCCTTTATCGCGTCGAGATGGACGGCATGGAGAAGCTCACCGGTCGCAAATTGAAGCGTCTGTACATCGTCGGCGGCGGATGCCGCAACGCCTTACTTAACCAGGCCACGGCTGACGCTACGGGTCGCACCGTCATCGCTGGACCGGTCGAAGCCACCGCAGCCGGCAACATCCTCGTCCAGGCCATCGCCATGAAGGAACTCAAGAACCTCGACGCCTTACGCAAGGTTGTCCGAAACTCCTTTGAGGTAGTGACTTACAAACCTAATCCGACTTCCGCTTGGGCCGCCGCTCAAGCGAAGTTTAATGGTTTAAAGAAATCATAAAACCCCTTACTCACACCTCTCACTTTCCACGTAACAAACATGTCCAACTACAAGTACGTCTCTCACCTCTGGAACGATGCCGAAGCCGCGAAGCTCGATCCGGTCGGCCGTCTGGTCTATCGCTCCAACAAGCTCGGCGCCGACCAGCGCATCACGAACACCGGCGGCGGCAACACCTCCTCCAAGATCGTCGAGAAGGA
>CALQQQ010000200.1 GCA_943332745.1 Opitutus sp. GAS368
CTCGGAGAGCCCGCCCTACCCAAGGCAGAGATGCACAACTCAAAGGGAAACCGGAGACCGGATGATGTGCGGGGGTATTTAACCCTTAGCCTCTGGCTTCCAAGTAAGCTTTCACTTCGCCGGCGAGCTTATCGCTGAGGCCGGCGACTTCCGCGATTTCCGTGGCGGTGGCTTTACGCAATTTCTGGATGCTCCCGAAGTGTGCGAGTAGGGCGTCCTTCCGCTTCGGCCCGAGGCCGGGCATCTCGTCGAGCAGCGACTCGCGCAGCTTACGGGTGCGGAGCTCGGCGTTGAAGTCGTTGGCGAAGCGGTGAGCTTCGTCGCGGATGCGCATGAGCAGCGCGAGGCCGACATCGTGCCTCGGGAGCTTCAGTTCGCGGCCGTCGGGGAAGACGATTGTCTCCTCGCGCTTGGCGAGGCCGATGAGCGGGGGCGGGACGAGGTCGTGTTCCTTAAACGCTGCGAGTGCGGCGCCGACCTGGCCGAGGCCGCCGTCGATGATGACCAGTTCCGGGAAGGCGCGATGTTCCTCGTGTAGGCGGGTGTAGCGACGGCCGACCACTTCCTGCATCGAGCGGAAGTCGTCGTTGCCTTCGAAGGACTTGATCTTGAAGCGACGGTAGCCGGACTTATCGGCCTGGCCGTCGACGAAGCGGACCATCGAGGCGACGGCGAGCGTGCCGGAGATGTGCGAGATATCGAAGCACTCCGCCGTGGCGGGCGGACGTTCGAGGCCGAGCGCAGCGGCGAGTGAGGTCAGGGCGCCGGCTTCATCGCGGCGGGGCAGGGGATTATCGCGGAGGAAGCGGCGGGACTTCTCCGTCGTGCGCTTCAGCGCGTCGAGCAGGTCGCGCAAGCTCGCGGCTTTTTCGTAGTCACGGTCCGCGGCGGCTTTGCGCATGTCGGCCTCGACCTGTTCGCCCCAGCTCTCGACCTTGCCTTCGAGGAAGGCGCAGGCCTCGGTCACGCGGGCGGCGTATTCCTCGGCCGTCACCACGTTGGCGTGCTTCTGGATCTCGGAGCGGGCGTCGTCGTAGAGTTTCCACGTACCGTCGGGCAGCGCGGTCGGTGTGCTGTCGGCGAGGAGGATGCCGAACTTCTTGCGCATCTCGTTAAGCGTGCGGCGGACGGCTTGCTGGTGAGGGAAGGGGCCGAAGTAGCGGCAGGCGTCGGTCGTGCGGGCGCGGACGATCCGAAATTTCGGGAGAGCGTCGGCGAGGTCGACCCGGACCTGGGGGAACTGCTTGTCGTCGCGGAAGAGGATATTCCAGCGGGGGCGCCAGCGTTTGATCAGCTTGCCTTCTAAGAGGAGAGCCTCGGTCTCGGATCGGACCTCGTGCCATTCCATGTCGGCCACCGTGTCCATCATCGCGGCCACTTTGGGGGTCATCCGCTGGCGGGGCACGAAATAGGACGCCAGGCGCTTTTTGAGGTCCTTAGCCTTGCCTACATAGACGACCAGCCCGGCGGCGTCTTTCATCAGGTAGACGCCAGGGGTATGGGGGGCACGCCGGGCCTTGGCCTTGGGCGAAAGTTCTTCCCGGTCGGTTTGCATTTTGGGCCTGGTTCGTTAACCCTGCTCAGACCCCCCGTTTCCGCAAATGCTTTCCTGCAACAGCCGCCCACGTCAGGTCCTCGTTATTAACGTGGGCGATGAGCTGTTGGATGGCATCCGCGAGAACGGACACCTCCTCTGGCTGGGCGAGCACCTCGCTCGCCGTGGCCTACCCATCACCCGTTCGATCGTGGTGCGTGATAATGCCAAGGAAATTGCCCGTGAGGTGGGCGAAGCTTGGGGCGCCTATGATCTCATCGTTACCACCGGTGGCATCGGTCCGACCTCCGACGACTACACCCGTGCGGCCGTCGCCTCCGCGCTCGGCCTGAAGCTCGAGCATGTGCCGTCCGCCGAGAAGGCGCTACGCGAGCGGTTTAAAATGATTGGCCGTAAACTTTCCGAAGCCGATCTCAGCCAGTGCTTCGTTCCGGCTGGCGCCGAGTCCTTGCCTAATCCGCGCGGTACCGCCCCTGGAGTCTTTTATCATCGCGATGGCAAGGCCCTCGTGATGTTGCCTGGTCCGACGCTCGAACTCCGTCCGATGTTCGAAGAGGAAGTCGTGCCTCGTCTCCGCGATGTCGGTTGCGCCTGTCAGGGAGAAGCCTACGTGCAGGTCCGTACCTTCGGGATTGGCGCCGTGCCACTCGAAGCGATTGTCCGCCCGTTCCTCAAGCCGGGGATGGTGCTTTCCTTCGGCACGCACACCGGCGTCGTTGATGCCCGCATCTCTTCCGCCGGTAGCGGCTTCACCGCCGACGACCTTTGCCACGTTGCCCGTCAGGTCCGCGATGCCGTCGGGCATGACTTCGTCTGCACCGGCCACGCCTGCCTCGCCTCGCTCGTCGTCGAGCAGCTCCGCAGCATGGAGCGCACCGTGGCCCTCGCCGAGTCCTGCACCGGTGGTCTCCTGGCCAACTCTTTCACCGACGTCCCCGGCGCCTCCAAGGTCTTCGCCGGATCGGCCGTCTGCTACGCCAACGACGCCAAGGTCAACCTGCTCGGCATCCCCGAGTGCCTGATCGCCCAGCACGGTGCCGTCTCGGCGGAATGCGCCGCGGCCATGGCCACCTGCGCCATGGAGAAATTCGGTTCCGATTACGCCATCTCCGTGACCGGCTATGCCGGACCCGGTGGCGGCACCGACGCCGATCCGGTGGGCACCGTCTATCTTGGTTATGCTTCCCCGACCGGAGTCTGGTCCCGTCGCGTGTCCCTTCCCGGCGATCGCCGGCAGGTCAAGCAGCGGGCCGTGAACACCGCCTTAGACTTCATGCGTCGTAAGTTGAATAAGTATCGCGTCGAAGACCTGATCCACGGGGCGTGACGGCGGCCTGCCGGCCGCCGAGGGCCAGGGCCAGGGCCAGTTGAGGACGGGAGTGCTGAATAGATGAGAGCCAGATCTGCGTCCATTCTCAGACCTGCCCCTGGCCCTAGCCCTGGCTCTAGCCCTGCGTGCGGCTTCAGGCCGCATGCACAAAGGATTGCCACGAGAGGAGAGGGAGGGAGATTAGGCGCGTGCCTGGCTATCTCGCCATCATCGCTGGTAAAGACGAATACCTCGTCGACCAGGATGGCCGTGCCTGCTTCGAGAAGGCCAAGAAGGCGGCCGGCGCCGACGCCGAGGCCGAGGTCATCTCGGGGCAGATCTTGCGCGTCGACGATGCCCTGACGCTCGAGTTGCAGTTCGCGGAGTCGGTGAAGACCCTTTCGATGTTCGGCGGCAAGCGCGTCATCTGGCTGCGCAACCTCAACCTCGTCTCGGATTCCGTCGCGGCGAAGTCGGAGCTGACGAAGGAGAGCCTCGCAAACATGCTTAAGGTCGCGACCGAGGCCGACCCGGCGGTCTCGGTTATCATCTCCGCCACGCCGTACGACGGACGCCGGAAAGACCTCGCCAACCTCAAGTCCGTCGCGACGGACTTCATCCTGCATGCGTCGCCATCCAAGAGCCCGTTCGACAAGGGCGACGCGCAGGCCGACAGCCAGGTTGCGCTGGCGATCGAGCGCTTCAAAGCGCTCGGCGTGA
>CALQQQ010000201.1 GCA_943332745.1 Opitutus sp. GAS368
GACATCGTTTTCCTGTTGCGGCGTACTCTCGGGCGGGAACATCCTTTCGGCAAGCCCACATGCGTTTTCTTAGGCATCTCCCCAACCTCCTGACGGCTGCCCGCCTGCCGGCGATCTTCCTGATCACCCTCTGGACCTATTGGGCCGGCCCCTGGGCTAGTGCCGCCTTGGCCCTGTTCATCCTGGCCGCCCTGACCGACATCTTTGACGGCTGGATCGCCCGCAAGCTGAACGCCGTGACCGACTTCGGCCGCCTCATGGACGCCTTGGTCGACAAGATCTTCATCCTCGGCCTGCTCGTCGGCCTCGCCGCCATTGACTGCCTGCCCGTTAGGCAATGGGGAGACGGAGGCCAGACTCTTGCAGTAAACGGAACTACGGTCCTCCTCACTTCCTTCGGCGTGATGCTTATTATCATCCGCGAATTCCTGATCACCGGCCTGCGTCTTGTCGCCGCCGCTTCCGGTCAGGTGCTCGAGGCCGAGGGCCTCGGTAAGATCAAGACCTTCCTGCAGATCCTCGCCATCGGTCACCTCATCGGCCTGCGTGCCTACGAGACGCATTGGAATCTTTCCGCCGAATGGCATCAGCACTGGGAAATTATCATCATGTCGCTCTTCTGGTTGTCGGTGGCGATTACGGTGGTCTCCGGTGCGAGCTACCTGATCCGGCATCGTCGTCACCTGCCGGGCCTGGCTTCATGATCGTCCAGATCGCGACGCTCGGTCCGCTCGGCCGCCTCAAGGCGCCGGGCACCTGGGGCTCCGCTGCTGGCGTCTTGTGGTGGGCGCTCGTCGTGCGTCTGGCTTACAACAAAGGCTGGGAGCATGAGCTCGCCTTCGATGCCCTCGTGGTCCTGATGGGCATCCTGCTCTGCGGGGTCGCCGCGGCAATCATCGGCAAGAAGGACCCCCAAGAAGTGAACATGGATGAATTCGTGGCCATGCCGTTGGTTTATCTCTTCAATCCGATGGGTTCAGCGATGCACGGCGGCACGAAGACGGGCCTGCTTTTCATCCTGCTTGGTTTCCTGTTATTCCGCCTTTTCGACATCACGAAGCCGTTCGGCATCAAGGCGCTCGAGAAGCTGCCCGGAGGCTTCGGCATCGTGTTGGACGACGTCATGGCCGCGATCTACGCGAACCTCGCGCTGCAAGGCTTGGCCTTGCTTTGGAAAGTCCTCTGATGTCCCTGCGCTGCGCTCCAGTCGACACCGCGGTCGTGCGGGTGACGGGCGAGGATGCGTCGGCTTTCCTGCAAGGGCAGTGCTCGGCGGATCTGCGCACGATCGCGTTGACCGACGCGCTCTGGCTCAATCGCAAGGGCCGGGCGCTCGCGCACACGGTGATCGCGAAGGAAGCCGATGGCTCATTCCTTTTGCTTTGTCCGCATCTTGCCGCCGAAGCGCTGATCGCCGTCGTGACCGCGAACGTCATCGCCGACGACGTCGTCGCGACCGACGAATCCGCCCTTTGGCAGAAGTGGGTCTCGTGGGGTCCGTCGCCGGCGATTTCCGGCGCGAAGGTCTTTGCGACCAAGCGTTATGGCGTCTCCGCTTGGGATGTGCTCGCGCCGATCGGCGGCGTCGCCCCCGGTGAACTTGCCTCGCTTGCCGAGCTTGATGCCCTGCGCGTCGCCGCCGGCGTTCCTGCGGTGCCGGCCGATTGCGGGGCCAATGAATTTCCACAGGAGTGTGGCCTCGATGCCTGGGTTAGCTTCACCAAGGGCTGCTACCTGGGCCAGGAAGTCATGGCTCGGATCCAGTCCATGGGTTCGCTGCGCCGCATCCTCCGTCGCGTGTCCGGTCCGGTGTCGGTCGGACAGGAGTTGAGGACGCCGGAAGGGAAGGTCGCCGGCACCGTACGTTCCGCGGCCGGTGACGTCGGCCTGGCCTTGGTCTCGGTCGACCTGCCCGAAGGGGCGGTCATCAGCGAGGTGAGGATCGGCGCTCCGGCGCTGATGCCCGCGCGCTGACCTGTTTCCGTTTGCGGGCGGGGGTGCCGTCCCGTATAGTGACGGTGATGGCTTCTCCCTTCCATTACCAGGAACCTTTCCCGCTGGGCGCCGATACCACGAAGTATCGTCTGCTCACCAAGGAACATGTCTCTATTGCGGAGTTTGACGGCAAGACCGTGCTCAAGGTCGCCCCGGAAGCCCTCACGCTCCTCGCCAACCAGGCGTTGCACGACATCAATTTTTATCTCCGCACCGAGCACCTCGAGCAGGTCGCCGCGATCCTGGCGGACAAGGAAGCCAGCGACAACGACCGCGCCGTCGCGCTCGCGATGCTGCGTAACGCCGAGGTCGCCGCGAAGGGCGTGCTGCCTTTCTGCCAGGACACCGGTACCGCCGCCATCACCGCCAAGAAGGGCCAGCAGGTCTGGACCGGCGGCGACGATGCCGAGGCGCTTTCGCTCGGCGTTTACCAGGCTTACGCGCAGAACAATCTGCGTTACTCGCAGCTCGCCCCCCTCGATCTCTACACCGAGAAGAATACCGGTACGAACCTCCCCGCGCAGATTGATATCGCGGCCACCAGCGGCTCGAAGTTCGAGTTCCTCTTCGTCGCCAAAGGCGGAGGCTCCGCCAACAAGTGCTACCTTTACCAGGAGACCAAGGCCGTCCTGAACCCGAAGTCCCTCGTCGCATTCCTGACCGAGAAGATGCAGTCGCTCGGCACCGCCGCGTGCCCGCCGTATCACCTCGCGTTCGTCATCGGCGGTACTTCCGCCGAGGCGACCATGAAGGCCGTCAAGTTGACCTCGACCCATTACTACGACGCGCTCCCGACGTCCGGCAATGAGCATGGCCGCGCTTTTCGCGACACCGCGCTCGAGGCCGAGCTCCTCAAGGTCGCGCACCAACTCGGCATCGGCGCGCAGTTCGGCGGCAAGTGGTTCGCCCTCGACGTCCGCGTCGTCCGCCTGCCGCGTCACGGCGCCTCGTGCCCGATCGGCCTCGCCGTCTCCTGTTCCGCCGACCGCAACGCCAAGGCCAAGATCGACAAGGACGGCATCTGGATCGAGCAGCTCGAGACGAACCCTGGTCGCTTCATCCCCGCCGACGCTCGCAAGCATGCCGACGCCACCCAGGTCGTGAAGATCGACCTCAACCGTCCCATGGCGGACATCCGGGCCGAGCTTTCGAAGCACCCTGTCACCACGCGCCTTGCGCTCACCGGCACGCTCGTCGTCGCCCGCGACATCGCGCACGCCAAGATCCGCGAACGTCTCGAGAAGGGCGAAGGCCTGCCGCAGTACATCAAGGACCATCCCGTCTACTACGCCGGCCCCGCCAAGACGCCCGTCGGCATGGCTTCCGGTTCGTTCGGCCCCACCACCGCCGGCCGCATGGACAGCTATGTCGAGCTCTTCCAGAAGCACGGCGGCTCGCTCGTCATGATCGCCAAGGGCAACCGCGGTGAGACCGTCACCAACGCCTGTAAGGCGCACGGCGGCTTCTATCTCGGTTCCATCGGCGGCCCCGCCGCGATCCTCGCGCAGGAGAACATCCGCAAGGTCGAGGTCATCGATTATCCCGAGCTCGGCATGGAAGCCGTCTGGAAGATCGAAGTCGTCGAC
>CALQQQ010000202.1 GCA_943332745.1 Opitutus sp. GAS368
CAATCTCATCCATGTGGGCCGTGAGCACCACGCGTGGGCCCTGCTTCTCTTTAGAGGGTGAAGCGAGCACGCCACCGAGGCCATCGGCCTGCAGCGTGCGGCCGCGGAGTTCGCGGACGAAGATCGCGCGGACCGCGTCTTCGTGGCCGGATGTACCGTGGGCTTGCGTGTAGGCCTCCAGCAGACGGAGGGCTTCGGAGGGACGCTTGGACATGGTTGAAAATCAGCGCGGCTGGCGGGTCTGCAGGCGCGGCTTCAGGCCGGCCTTGGCGACCGCGTCGAGCGCATGGACGGCGGCGCCCGTAAGCGAACGCTCATCGGCGACGATGACCACTTCGGTGCCCGGAGACTTCAGGGCATGGTCGACGAGAGCCTTGGCGAGCGCGGCGGCAGCGATCTCCTTCCCTTCCAGGTAGAGCTTGCCGTCACGGTCGACGCCCACGACGAGCGTCGTGGCCGGCGTGCCTTCGGAGCCGGCGGAAGCCGTCGGCGGGATGATGGCCATCGTGCGGGCCTGCTCGAATCGGCCGCTCAGCAGGAGGAAGAAAACCAGCACCACCATCACGTCGATGAGGGGCACCACATTGATGTCGGCGCGGCGGCGACGCGTGACGACGAGGCTCATCGGCGGCGGGCTTCCAGCGCTTCGACGAGCACGTCGAGGCGGGAAGAAAGAATCTCCATTCTCCGGCCGAGCCAGTTGGCGGCGATGAGCGCGGGGATGGCGATACAGAGGCCGATCATCGTCGTGCTGAGCGCGAGGCCGACACCGCGCGTGAGCGTCTGGGAATCAGGCAGGCCCTGTTCAGGAAAGAGTGTCGCCAAGCCGGTCACCGTACCGAGCAGACCGAGGAGAGGCGCGGCGGCGACAATGCTATCGAGGAGGTGCAGGCCGCGGTGGAGCCGGATTAGCTCGTTACGAGTCCACGCCTTGAGCACTTCGCCGGAAGCGCCGTCCTTCCATCGCTGGACCAGACGGCCCGCGACGGACTCGCCGTCAGCCGGGCCGACCTGGTCGAGCTTGCCGTTCAAGACCGACTTAAGAACGGACTCCGGGGCCACGCGCGAAACACGGAGAGCCAGCGCGCGTTCCACAATCAGGAAAACGGCGAGCAGGGAGCAGATGGCGAGCGGCCAGATGAAAATGCCGGCACCTTGGAGTAGGGTTTGCACCCCAAGAGCGTCCCCAATGGCCAAAGGGTCGCAAGCCCGCTCTTTAAACGCCTATTTTATGACTTTTAATGCAATTTAAATGATTTTAAATGATTTTATTCAGTCTTTGGGAACAAATGGGGGTAACCAATCCTTTGACTTTCCCCTAGGGGGGATTACTGTGATTTTACCCCAATTTGCTATGAGACTTAAACGCTCAGGTTTCTCCCTCGTGTTGTCGCTGACGATCATGGCCTCGATGGTGATGATGGTGATCGTCCTCGCCTCTTTCCTGCAGGTCGAAAGCCGCCTCGCCCAGAGCCACGCCGGCTACCTCCGCGCCCGCTTCAACGCCCTCGCCGCGGCCAAAATTGCCATCGGTCAGTTGCAGGTTTTAGCTGGCCCCGACCAACGCGTGACCATGCGCGCCGACATGTTTTCGCCGGAAGTTTCGCCGCCCGGCCCGATCAACGCACCGGCCCTTCCGCGCACGGGAACTTTTCCAAACCTCTATAATCCAAATTCCCCGAGTGGGGGCGTTGTTTCCCACCAGAAGCGCTTCCTCACCGGCGTCTGGGCTACGGGTGGCGTCCAGAGTAATAAAATCCGCGACTGGGATGTCTCCGACCCGCACGAAACCCGCCTTTTCCTCGGCTGGCTATGCTCACCGATGTACGCCCCTCTCGCCAGTGACCCAGAAGTGCCGGACACTTCGGCCAGTTTTAAACTACCGAACTTCCTCCCGAATCGTAATTACTACAATCCCGCCAACGGCAAGGCCATCATGGTCGAAAGCCAGGAGCTCATCAACGACCTTGGTAATGCGATGACTACCTCGCCCAACGGCGTACTGGTCCCGCTTGTTTCCAGCGGCACCGTCGCCTACCCCCCCAACTTGACGCGCATGCAGCAGGAATACTACGGGGCGGTCGACATGCGTCCCGTCCCGCTCCCTGGGCCGACGAGCGCGAAGCCACTCGGCAAGAACGGACACTATGCTTTCTGGATCGGCGACGAAGGCCTCAAGGCCAAGATTAACTTGCCGGACACCTTCGCCAAATCGAGTACCGGCACGGCCCTCTCGAGCTCTCTAAATTGGGATAAAGAGCTCGGCGGTTCCGCCGCGCAACGTAACGCGATTGAAACCGTTAAAGTCTCTGAGCGTATCGCCCTGCCGGCCACCTTTGCCGCCAACTTCACCACCTGGCGCGACACCGATATCCAAACCGCCAATAGCCTCACAGGCAAAGCGGAAAGCCTCTTGCTCCCCAAGATGTTCACCCCGGCGAGCCTCGTGCTCTGGGCCACCAAACAGGGTGGCCCCGTCGCGGGCCAGACCATGGCCGAGGGGATGCGCACCCTCTGGCACGACGTCACGCCTTGGTCTTTCTCGACCCTCACCGATACTTATAACGGCGGGCTCAAGTACGACCTCTCCACCGCCTTCGAACTGCCCTACGCGACCTTCCGCGGACTCGAAATCTACGGCGGACAAAAAGACCCCGCTGTCACCGCCAACGACAACCGCCGCCAATCCCTCTTCCACAACGCCCCCGGTTACGCCGACCTTGATTTCAACCGCCCGAACCTCGTCGACAAAATCGCCTCGCCGCAGGACCTGCTCGCGGCCTACCCACGCGCCAGCGAATGGGCACCTCGCTACACCGCTAATCTGCTCGACCCTGCCTACGCCGCGCTGAAGGCCCAGAACGGCAGCGAAACTCCCGAGCGCCTAGGCTTCGCCTACGAAGTGCCCATCAGCTCGCGCTTCTTCACCCCCGCGCTTTCCCTCGTCAGCGGCACCACCTTCTCGCGCCTCGAGACCACGACGACGCAACCTCTTTCCAATAGCCCGGCGACCCCACAACGTACCTTCAGCCTGCCGTGGTCGGAGTTGAATGAAAACGACCCCGAGAATCTCAACGGACGCATCGTGCGCGGCCCGACGTGGGATCTGTACCGCAACTACTACCGCATGTATAAGCGCGAAGTCGAAGCTTCAAACAATGTGAGCGGGCTCATGGGGCAGCAGGCCGTCTCGGGCGCCAGCGACACCCTGACCGTAGTCGCCCGCGGCCTCGAGCCGCTCTCTTTCGCCTCCGGCAACCGCGTCACCCCGCTCTCCAAGGGCGTCGACGCCGCAGGGAAACTTAAAAAATATACCGAATGGCCGAAGCTGGGTTCCGGCGACAGCACCTTCAACCCCGAGGAGCGCTTCTATGAAGACGGCACCAAGTACGTAGATTTCTACTACCGGAGCAACTACAGCGACACCACGTTCGGTCCGGACTTCCAGGCCGATAAGCGCATCTTCCAGCCGTTTAATATCGTGACGCCAGGCACCGCGACCTCTCCGGGAGCGCCTGGGTCAATCAACATGCAGTGGAGCTACGGTGGCACGAATAACATCACCCCGGCGGTCTTCG